>NZ_JANGBE010000170.1:0-205 GCF_024462255.1 Flavonifractor sp. DFI.6.63
TGCTCTGGATTGTCCGGAGCGGTGCTCAGTGGCGTGAGCTGCCGGCGGCCTATGGCCCCTGGCAGTCTGTGTACGCGCGATTCTCCAAGTGGCGGGATGACGGCACACTGGAGGCAGTATTTCACGCGCTGTCCGGGGACGCGGACATGGAGAATCTGAGCGTAGACTCCACTGTGTAAAGGTACATGAAAGCGCCAATGGCGGG
>NZ_JANGBE010000018.1:0-75680 GCF_024462255.1 Flavonifractor sp. DFI.6.63
AATTTTCTCGGACATGGTTTACAGACTCCTTTCAGAATGGTGTGTCGCAACTTCATTCTACCAGAGTTCTGCAAACCATGTCTCTTTTTATCCTCTTTTATATTTGCGCAACTTATTTTACCTTATCCTCATACGTGAGCAATGTTTACTACCTCCTGCAGAGGCCCCTTTCTAGTCCAGCTTTTTGTCCGCACCCCCTTATCCATGAAAAACGTAGACACTCACACTTTTGTGAGTGTCTACGTTCATTTTACAGATGCAGCCTGTTAAGAAAGCATCCGCACTTAGATAAAATTTTGACAGCTTAGCAACAAGGCTTCTGATTCTTTGAATTCGGTTCAATAGTTCCACTTGCGGCAAATCGAGAACGAAATTCGGAAGGGGTCATTCCATAGTACTTCTTAAATACGGATATAAAATGTTTTGCAGAAAGATACCCTACATCAGTCGCTATATCGCTTATGTTCCCTACGGGGTGGGTGCGCAGAAGAAGAGCGGCACGCTCTATTCGTAGCCGTAAGACATACTTTGAATAGGATTCTCCTTGTTCCGATTCAAAAATGCTGCTTAAATAGGTTGGATTAACATCCATCAGATCAGCGACCTCGCTGAGTGAGATTTGCTCACAGTAATGCCGCTCAATATAGTTCCTCACTCGTTGAATCAGAATATTGGGATTCCCAGCAACTACATCTGATTTAACTGCGGCCTGGGACTGTAACGTAATGTTTTTTGTTAAGTCCCCATTCATATCGCTGTTGTTGCGTTTAGATGCCAGACGGTCAAGAATGCTATGTAATTCTCCATCTCGTAGGGGCTTCAAGAGGTAATCAGCCACGCCAATACGGATAGCAGTACGAGCAAAGTTAAATTCATCATATCCGGTCAAAAGGATAATATCTGTGTTTGGAATATTGCTGCTGATGTGGGTCGCTAATTCCAGGCCTCCCATACGAGGCATTTTTATGTCTGTGATTACCAAGTCAAAATGTTGTTCATTTAGTAAAGCCGTCGCCTCTATACCATCCCGAGCGCAAGCAGCCGCAACCCATTGGTTGTGAATGTTATTCAAGTTCATCATTAGATATTCACGCATCAAGGATTCATCTTCAACAATTAGCGCAGTTAACATTGATATCACTCCCTTGGAAGAAGCAGCGTCACTGTAGTACCCCCGTCAGCCTCTGATTGAACATGAATACCATAAGCAGATCCGAACCTATGGCGTATTCGAGCTTGAATATTAACCAGTCCAATACCGCTGAGATCGGCACCTGATCTTTGACCCTCATCCTTCAGCCGTTGCTGAAGTTGAGATAAAACCTGAGGATCTATACCAGCTCCATTATCATAGACAGATATGATAAGCATATTGCCCTCATACCACATATCAATTTGAATGAATGCATTTTGAGAAAGTAACCCGTAGCCATGCGTTATGGCATTTTCAACAATTGGTTGTATGGTAAGCGCAGGAAGAGGATAATTTAAGTCCACACCATCAGCACGTATATCATAAAGGAGCGCATCATGACGCAGTTGCTGCAAATGTAAGTAACTTTCGGTTATTTTTAATTCCGCTTCAAGAGATATTTCCTTCCCAGCATTGACAACACCGCGTAAAAGTGTGGCAAGTTGATCTATTCCTTGTATTACATCAGATATTCGCCCGCACTTTGCCAGTATGCTGATTGTGCCAAGGGTATTAAAGAGAAAGTGCGGCTGGATTTGCCGCTGTAATGCCTCCAACTGCGCCTCTTTTTGCAGGTACTTCGCCTCATAGATTTCCTTGGTCAGTTGTTTTTCTTGGAGCATCATTTCCTGAATCTTGGTTAGCATGCGGTTAAATGTACCATTCAAATATGCAATTTCTTCCGTACATTTCACATTGGCGCGAACGTTTAAATCACCAGCTTCTACCTTTTCCATCACGTTTATTGTATCATAAAGGGGGCTTAAGGATCTGCTGATAAAAAAAACAGAAATCAACACGCCAATTCCGGCCATCACAACAGCAAAAATCATATTAAAAAGCAGGGTCTCTTGGGCTTCTTTTGTGATTTCGGCTTTTGCGTTTATTGCTACAATCTGCCATCCAACAGGAGCGACAGAGTGTGAATTGATGATATAGTCTGTCCCGCTAAACTTCCGTACGCAAAAATCATTTTCTTGTATAGCCCCATGAATCTGCTCTATGTTAATATCGGGAGAAAGTTTTGAATTGATATATACTATATTTCCATTAGAATCAATGATCATGAGGGCCCCGTACTCGTTTACAGTGACACGATCGCATATTGCTTTTATGCTATTATAATTTGCATCAATACGAATTACGCCCAAGGATTTTTTGTTATCCTGGAGGCTATAGATCTGATTTGCGACAGAAACAACTATCCGGGAAGATGTCGTATTACCTGGATCAGGAGTTACGGGCAGAAAAACATACTCGCTGGTTGATAAAGCATCATGATACCACTGTTCGTTGTAGTAAGCACCTGTAATACCGCTCCGTCCAGTTCTTGCACTTGAGTAAATAGAGTCTGCAAGAATATAAACTCTCATAATATCTTTTCTCGGCGAAATCATGACTTGTTGCAAGTAGTTTTCGATTTCCCTCCTCTTTTCCAACGCCTCTTGTTCAGAGGAGGGTGTACAATCTAACCATGCCATAACAGTGCTATTATAATAAGGGGTCAAACACAATTGCCCAAGTCCATCAAGGCAATTTTCTACATTCATGGACACTTGTTCAACAAGTTCCTGAACATTTGCGGCGGATTGCTCTGTGTAGTTTGAAGCAAAGCGAAGGTAATTTATAATGGAAAGGGCAGTAGCAGACATAAATACAAGCAAAGAAACGGCTAGTAACAGTCTCCTTCGCATATTATTGGCTGCAAAAATCTTCTTAGGTTGCCTTCTCTTGTATTGCTGATTCACACCCTTATCTTTCTTTGAACTATTTGGGATACAAAGGGGCAGAGTTCTTACCTTCATGGTTATTTCCCCCTTGGAAAATAATTGTACAAAGATATCATATAATAACTGCACAGAAAAATCAAATAATGCTGATACACTGCCAAAAGTGTCTTATGGCGAATTGTCAGGTCAAGTGCAACAGGGCCCCCAAAGGCTTCAAAGGGGGAGCGTCAGGCAAGGCATTTTCGCGTACGGAGGTTTAGCAAGGTAATAAAGCTGTCGATCTGCTTGTCTGAAGCCGGGCCCATATCGGATCCCTTGGGCAGGCATTTTCTGATGAGGCCGCTGGTCTTCTCGTTCGCGCCGCACTGCCAGGGGGCGTGCGGGTCCGCAAAATAAAAGGGAACCGTTCCGGCTGCTGCGGAGAGCTCCCGGTACAGCGCGAATTCAGACCCGCGGTCCGGCGTAATGCTTTTTATCCGATCCGGCGGCAGAAGGATGAGCAGAAGGATCATCGCGTCACGGCAGTGTCAAGGAATGCCGGACGGACAGAGCTCGATTCTTGCAGGAAAGTCGCCCTGCCCGTCCTGAGAAGCGTCATTTTCAAGTCCGCAGCGTGCGAAAATGTGCCACTGGCACATTTTGGAGCTGTTGACAAAGTCTGTTTTCAAAAATACGGCCTTGCAAAAAGTTTATCAAATAGCATATATTTTACAGTAAATAACAACAAACAAGCAAGAAAAACCTATTTGCTTTTTCGATAAGGGACTTTGTCAACAGCCCCATTTTTAGCGTAGGCCGGGGCGGCTGTGCCGCCCCGGGGGAACTCAGTGTCCCCGGAACGGATGGATTCTGATTTTGTTCCGTCGTCTGCCTATGCCCGTAGGCGCGTTTCAGAGCGCAACCGCCCGCAGGGCGGCTATTGGCGCGGAGATGACGACGGAATTCTGCGTTGTCCTCCTGCGGAGGAATTTTTCGATAAGCTGAATGCGGGAAGCCCCCGGACCGTTGGTCCGGGGGCTTCCCGCTTGTTCTGTTCCATTACTCGCCGCAGCCGCTGCAGCCGCAGCCGCAGGAAGAGCAGGAGGGGTGAGACTCCTCCCAAAGCTTCTCCGCCACGGGAGTCCAATTCTCGGCATAGGGGATGGTCTTGTCGGTCAGATGCTCCACCGTCTCGGGAGACTGGGGGTCGGTGGAATGGGCGCCGGTCTCGTTGATGATCTTGCGGATCTTCTCAGGGTTCTCCAGCATGGGGCAGGGGCGCAGCATGTTGTCGTTGAAGGGCTGGCCGTCATGATAGGCCATAAACAGCGGGGACTGCAGGCACTCCAGCAGGGACTTCTCCCGAATGTTGGAGTCGGAATAGTGGATGAAGACACAGGGGTCCACATCGCCGTTGGCGTTGATATGCAGATAGCGCCGGCCGCCGGCGATGCATCCGCCCACGTATTCCGCGTCGTTCTGGAAGTCCATGGCAAAGATGCCCTTCCTGGAGCGCATCTCCCGGATCCGGCGGTAGACCTCGGTCCGCTGCTCGGGCTTGGGCATCAGCTCGGGAGCGGCGTCGTTGCCCACGGGCATGTAGTGGAAGAACCAGATAAAGTACGCGCCCAGATCAATGATCTTGTTGTAGAACTCCTCGCTGGTGATGTCCTTATAGTTGACGCTGGTATAGCAGGTGGAGATGCCGAAGGGCAGGCGATGGCTCTTCAGCAGGGCCATCGCGTTCGTGACCTTCTGATACACGCCCTCGCCGCGGCGGCTGTCGTTGGCCTCTTCGAAGCCCTCCAGGCTGATGGCGGGGACGAAGTTCTTCACCCGCAGCATATCCTGGCAGAACTCCTCGTCGATGAGGGTGGCGTTGGTGAAGGACAGGAACGCGGCGTCGCTGTGCTTCTCACACAGCGCGATGATGTCCTTCTTGCGCACCAGGGGCTCGCCGCCGGTGTAAATGTACAGATAGATGCCAAGCTCCTTGCCCTGGGTGATGATGGAGTCGATCTCGTCAAAGGTCAAATTGAGCTTATTGCCGTACTCCGCCGCCCAGCAGCCGGTGCAGTGCAGGTTGCAGGCAGAGGTGGGGTCCAGCAGGATGGCCCAGGGAATATTGCAGTTGTATTTCTTGCGCAGCTCCTCCTGCTTGGGCCAGCCCACCAGGTTGGCGTTGATAAAGAAGTTGGTGAAGATCGTCTTCAGCACGTCGGGATCGGTCTGGGTCCAGACCTTCTCGATAAGCTGATACCAGCAGGACTCGGGATCGCTGATGACCTTGTCGAACATCGCGCGCTGGGGCGCCAGGGTGTCTCCGGCAAACTTATTGACCAGATCCATCACCTTGTTCATGTTGTTCATGGGATCCTTGTCCAGATAATCGAACACCTTGGTCAGACCGTAACGCTTGATACTATCAGGAATCTTCATAACGTTTTCTTCCCCTTTCATGGCATAACAATACCATCCGTTCGTCGATACTATAACGCCGATTTCAGAAAAGGGAAATAGACAAAACGCGAATCCTGTCCAAACTCCAGACAGAAACGGCAGTTTGTTTAAAAGCAGTTCCGGTTCCGGCAAGCCCTTTTTCTATTTTGACCACTATACCACATAATATTCATAGTCATATTCCATCTTCACTCCGCAGCACGGCCTCCCCCTGCTGGTTCAGGCCCACAACGACGCCGTCCACCGTGTAAATTTGAAAGACCGCGCCCAGATAATCCGCCCGGCCGGACAGAAATTCGGCATAGGAAATCTGTGCGCCGCCGACAGACCCGTCCGCCCCGATCACGCCCACCGCCGCGTCCGGAGCGACGCTCATCCGGGTGTCGTCCTGTTCCGGGTCTGTGAATTCAAACCAGCTCTTCTGCTCCACCAGATTCAGCGTCACCCCGCCCTCGTCCGCGCCGGCAAGAACTCCGTAGCCCGCCAGGCGGGGCCAGGTCACGCCGTCCTGCTTTGCAAAGCTGTCCAGCAGCGCCGGAATACCCTCTTCCAGCGCCCGGTAGCGCTCCTGATCCCGCTCCGGGTCAAACTGCACGTCGGTAGCGGGATAGGCATACAGGGTGATCCCGTCCTGTTCCGCCAGGAAGTACATGGGCACGGGCGCAGTATCCTCATCATAGTCTGCGCTCTCCATCCAGGCGAGCGTGAGCAGCACGCCGCCCCATTTGCCCGCGTCCTTCATCCGGAAGACGGGCAGGCCCAGGAACTCCTGCACCTCTACCCGGTCCGCCCACTCCGGCGGCTGATCCAGCGTAAAGCCGTAGAGCGCGCTTGTGTAGCGCAGCTTGATTCCGGAAGAGGCCGCCGGCTCCGCATCGCGGGAGAAGATCAGCGCGCTGCCCGGCAGATTCTCCAGCGCGTCATAGAGCAACTCAAACCACGCCTTGTCCTCGGCGCTGCCCTCCATGAGATTACGGGGCATGGTCTGATAGAAGGAGAGGTAGACGTGGCAGCCATCCCGGCCTCCAAGGTAGTGTACGCGGGCGGGGTATTCCTCCAGCGGCGCCTCCTCCACCAAAAGTCCGGCGACGGTACCCTGATCCATGCCCAGCGCCGCGCTGTAAAAAAGGACCGCCCCCGTGTCGGGGTCCTCCCCCACCGCGCCATAGACTCCCCAGCATTCCGGCAGCCGGATCGAAAAGCCGCAGCCGCTGTTGGTATAGACTGCGTTCTGTGCGCCAGCTAGGGCAAACGCGTCGGCGGTGATGGCTTCCGCCTCATCGTGCAGGCGCACATAGTCCGGGTCCAGGCCGGAGCGCTCCTCCGGCAGCGGGTCCACATGGAGATAGACCAGCCGGCCGCCCGCCTCCCCCAGCACTGTGATCCGGGGGCCGCCGGTTTCATACATCCCGTCCAGATCCTTGTCACCGTACAGTTCGTCAAATCCCGCCCGGGTGACCACGCACAGATTTGCCAGCACGCCCGCGGTCGGGTCGTCTGCCCGGCGGGCGGAGCTCTGGTAAATCGTCATCAGGTCGGCCCCGTCGTCCTCCGCCACCTCCACCCTGCCCGCCCAGCCGTCCGGAAAGCGGACGGTAAAGCCGTAGGTGCTGTTGGTGTAGACTGCGCCCCGCCGCACGGCGGCGCCGGTGTAGGTAAACGCATCGGCCGTCAGGGCGCGGGCCTGTGCGTCCATAGCTTCATACTCGGACTTGACGGACTCATGATTCAGGTCCACATTCCCATCGGAAGCAAAGCTAAGGAAAAAGATCCTTCCGCCGCCCTCCCCCAGAATGAGCATCTGCCCGGGCCAGCCGTTCATGATCTCCTCATCACTCATCCCCGGATAGCGGGCGCGGAATTCCTGCGCATCGTCGATCAGCAGGGAAAAGAATTCGCCGGAATGGAAGCCATGATGCCGCTGGCAGAACGTAAGCATGCCTTCAGACTCCGTCACGGTATAGTTCCCCGCCCAGTCCTCGGGAAGCTGAAGCGTAAAGCCGTAGGTGTCGTTCACGTAGAGGCTGGAGGCCCCCCGGACAATACTCAGGAGATCGACACGGCCCTCCCGTACGCCGTTCCGTGCTTCCGGGTCGGGCAGATAGGCTTCCAGGGTCAGCTCGGTGATGTCCGCCCACTGTTCGGGCGCGATGTCCAGGGTATAGCGCTTCCCCGCCTGCCATGGCTCGCCTTCGAAATAATGCAGGCTCAGGCCGCCCAGCTGTTCCGTCTCCGCCCGGCCCGCGATATGGATGTTCCACTGCTCCGCCTTGGCGTAACCCTTTGGAATGGTAAAGCTCATCGTTCCGTTTTCAAAGGCGATGCTGTCCTCCAATGCCTGCACGGCTTCAAACGCGTTCAGCGGCGCCGCGCTCTCGCAGGCCACCAGCGAGCCCGCCGGCAGGGCGAGCGCCAGGACGACGCACACCGCTGCCGCGCTGTTTTTCTTTTTCTGGAACAAGTTGGCCAGCCGCCCCTTGAGCAGTTTCTTGCCACCGCCGAAATAGGTGGACAGGGCCGGAGCCCGGCACCCGGCGGCGGTATGGAGCAATATCTCGCCATAGCGGCGGCGGAAGCCGGCGTCTTTGGCGCGTACCACCTCATCGTCGCAGCACAGCTCCAAATTGCGGGACGCCTCCCGCACCATCCACCACACCAGGGGATTGAACCAGTGCACGGCGTTGGTCAGCAGCAGCAGGGCCTTATACGCCACGTCCCGCCGGCGCAGATGCACCAGCTCGTGCCGCAGTACCACGTCCAGCTGCTCCGGCTCCATCTCCCGGCCGGGCAGCAGGATCACCGGCCGCACCAGGCCCAGCATCATGGGGGTGGGCAGCCCGGTCGCCCGGCGCAGAGCCGCCCGGCCCGTTACGCCCAGCTCCGCCCGCAGGGACTCCAGCAGGGACTCCGCCGCTCCGCCGGCCTCCAGCGACCGGCGGAGCAGGCTGCGGCGGGCAACCGCATAGGAGACGGCCTGCCAGAGCAGGAACCCCGCCGTGCCCGCCGCCCAGACCCAGGCGCCGAGCGCTGTCAGGGAGACCTGCCGGACCGTGCTCCTCTCCTGCGGGACGGGCTCCGGAGCCGCCGGGTTACCGGCGCTCCCGCCCGCCCCGGGTCCCGTCATATGGGTGTCCGCCGTCACGGCGGAGGCGGGCAGGCTCACCGGATACACGGGCGTCTCCACCGTCACGGCGGGCTGGGGCAGCGGGAACTGGAAGGGCAAAAGCAGCCGCAGGGCCAGCAGCAGCCAGAGGAAGTAGCAGGTTTTGGCCGCGTAACGGTGATGGATACGGCCAGAGAGCAGCAGCAGGGGCAGCAATACGGCCGAACCGGTCAGGGACAGGACGGCCACCCGCAGAAACAGAGCCTCCATGCTCATTCCTCCTTCAAATGATCCAGATAGTCCTTCAGCTCCTCCACATCTCCGGGCGATAAGGCCCCGCCGTCATAAAGCGCGGCGGCAAAGCGCTTGAGGGAGCCGGCGTACAGCTTGGACAGCACACTCATGCCCTCCCGCCGCTCATACTCCCTCCGGGAGACCAGCGGGCGGTAAGAATTGACCTTTCCCGTCTTTTCACAGGCCAGAAAGCCCTTCTCCTCCAGCCGCTTGAGGTAGCTGTGCAGAGCGCTGGCGGTGAGGGGGCGCTCCAGCCCCTCCAGAATGGCAGGGGCGCTCACCCCTCCCCCGGCGTTCCACACCACCAGCATAATGTCCAGTTCCGACTCCGGCAGACGGCGGTTCTCCTTCATCCCAGGCACGCTCCTTTTGCATTTGCAGAAGTTATAGTTCTATTCTACAATTGCAGAAGTTCCTTGTCAAGTCCTGTTTCCGCTTTTGCAAAAACAGGGCGGGCGCACCGCGCGCGCCCGCCCTAGCCCCCGATCTCCAGCGTAACGATCTCCAGCCCCTGCTTCATGGCATAAGACAGGGTATACATGGTGCCGCCCAGCATGCCGTCGTAGACGGCGATGAGCAGCGCGGAGTGATCCACCATGTACCGGTTGCGGCGGAGCATGCAGCCCCGGTCATACTGCCGCTGGACCATGGTTTCTCCGTCGCAGCGCTCCACCAGGGAGAAATACCGCTGCCGGTCCCGCTCCCCCCAGCGGGCGGCCTGCTCCTCGCAGGGGATCACCGCCTCCACGCTTACGCCGCCGCGCCGCGCCCGCAGGGCCAGGGCGGCCTCGCAGAAATAAAAATCCGCCCCCTGGGCCATACCGCACAGAAAATGGCGCATCCCCTTGTGATAGGCCGCCTCCAGCGCCTTGTCCAGCCGCTCTTTCAGCGCGATACAGCGCGGGTCCGCCTCGTTGTTCCGCCAGGGCAGCTTTTCCGGGCGGTGCCCGGTAAAACAGCAGGTACGCGCTCTGTCCATTCCCTGCTCCTCCATCCGCTTTTGTTGGTTTCATTTTATTATATCCCGGCCGCGAAGTCAACATTTTATCGAACATTTGTTTTTTCTCTTTTGGGGGTTGCATTTTGGCCAGAAGGCGTTATAATAAAAGCGGAACAACTGAATCGAATGTCTTCAGGGCAGGGTGAAAATCCCGATCGGCGGTACAGTCCGCGAGCCGGAAACGGCAGACCCGGTGTGACTCCGGGACCGACAGTGACGCGCATACGCAGGCGCGAAGTCTGGATGAAAGAAGATGTGTTGAAATTACGCACCTCCTAGTTTCGATTTTAACACCTGAAGGTCAGGAAGCTTTCAGGAGTTACCATCGAAAAAAGGAGTGTTTTTTATGTCCGATCCCAACACCACGACCGCCGGCAGCATCCGCACCGGCCGGCGCACCCGCGTGCGCGCCCTCACTGTCACCGCCATGCTCTCCGCCATCGCTTTCGTACTGATGTTCCTGGACTTCGCGGTGCCCTTTATGCCGTCCTTCGTTAAGATGGATGTGTCCGAGCTGCCCGCCCTTCTGGCCGCCTTTGCTCTTGGGCCGGTCTACGGCGTGGTGGTCTGTCTGGTCAAGAACCTGCTTCATCTGCTCATCACCACCACCGGCGGCGCCGGAGAACTGTGCAATTTCCTGCTGGGCGCCTGCTTTATCCTCCCGGCCGGCCTGGTCTATCAAAAGCTGAAATCCCGAAAGGGCGCCCTGCTGGGGGCCATCGTAGGGGCCGTCGTCATGGGGCTTTTGTCCATTCCTCTGAATTACTACATCACTTACCCCATCTACACCAACTTCATGCCCATCGACGCCATTCTGGAGCTGTACCGGGCCATCCGGCCCTCCGCCAACGGCCTGCTGGAGTGTCTGGTCACCTTCAACGCCCCCTTCACCCTGCTCAAGGGCCTTTTGGATGTGGCCCTCTGCCTGCTGATCTATAAGCCCCTCTCTCCCCTGCTGCACGGGAAAGTCTGATCCGAAGGAGGCCGCATTTATGAAGGAGCGCTCTGCACGCATCAAAAAGCTGGCCGTCATGGCCATGCTGGTGGCCCTGTCCATCGTTCTGGTCTGGCTGATCCACTTCCCCATTTTTGCCGTGGTCCCGTTCCTGGAGTATGATCCCGCCGATATCCCCATCCTCATCGGTACCTTTGCCTACGGCCCTCTGGCCGGTATCGCCCTTACCGTAGTGGCCAGCCTGATCCAGGGCTTCACCGTCAGCGCTCAGAGCGGCGTGATGGGGATCGCCATGCATATCTTTGCCACCTCCACGCTGGTGCTGGCGGCCGGGTGCATCTATAAATTCCGTCACACGCGCCGGGGCGCGGTGCTGGCCCTGGCGTGCGGCACCTTGGCCATGACCGGCGCCATGCTGGTGTTCAACCACTTCCTCACCCCCTTGTTCATCACCCCGGACCTCGCGGACTCCGCCGCCGTAGCCGCCAACCGCGCCTATGTGGACACCCTGCTCTTCCCCGCCATCGCCCCCTTCAACCTCATCAAGGCGGGCGCCAACTCCATCGTGACCTTCCTGGTGTACAAGGTGGTCTCCCGCTACATCATCCACGGCGAGGCCCAGATCTGGGCCGGCAAGAAGCATCTGAGCAGCGAAACCTGAATCAGAGGCATTCCGGCCGTCAGCGGCCCCCGCCGCTTTTTGGAACGCTGCCCTTCCGCTTGATTGACACGCTTGAGCGCCCCCGGCCGCCGGTCGGGGGCGCTTTGTCGGTTTCCGGCTCTGCTCCGGCGCCGGAGCAGAGCCGGCCGGAAGTTCCCCTTGACAAGACCGCGTCCCGCCATTACAATATCGTTAAGCGATATCGTATTTCGATATTGGAGGGGCCTCATGGGGAAAAAAGCGCTGGAAAACCTGACGGAGAGTATGTTCTACGCGCTCATGTCCTTTCTGCGCCAGGCGCGGTGCGGCACAGAGATCGCGGAATGGGTGCGCCTGCGCACCCGGGACCGGGTGCGCCTGGGCCCGGGGACCCTATACACCATTCTGGCAAAATTCGAGGAGGAGGGCTTTCTCCAGGAAACCGCGGTGGAGGGCCGCAAACGCACCTATCAGCTGACGGAGGCAGGCCGGCGGCGCTATGAGGAGGAGTTGGCGCGGCTGCGCGCCTGCATCGCAGACGCAGAAGAGGAGGGCGCTCTATGAAGGACACGGTACGCAGACTGCCGCTGATCGACTATGCCGATCTGGATCGGTTTGAAGACTGGCTGGAGGACATGGCCCTGCGGGGGCTGTTCTACGACCATGCCGGGCCGGTATGCATCACCTTCCGCCGCGGTGCGCCCGCCCCGGTCCGCTACCGGATGGAACCGGCCGGAAGCTTCCATACCGCGGAGAGCCAGATCTATCTGCGCCAGCAGGGCTGGGCCTGTCTGGGCCGGGCGGAGAAGTGGTTCGTCCTTTATGCCGCCGCCGACCCGGACGCGCCGGAGCTGCACACCGACCCGGTGGTACGCAGCTATGGCCTGGATCAGGCCGCCCGCTCCATGCTCCGGTACTGCGCCATGCTGCTGGCCGTTACCCTGCTTTTTCTGGCCGCGGTAGTCCTGCCGTACTGCTTTTTTGATTGGCCCGTACTCAGCTTGATCGAAAGCCCCCTGGCCGGGAATCTGCTGCCCGTGGTCATGGAGCTTCTCTCCCTGAGCCTCACCGTCCGGGCCTTTGCCGGATTCTTCCGCTTCAAGCGGCGGCTTCGGCAGGGCGCCGCCCTCCGCCGTAAGGGAAGCTGGCGGCGGGGGGCGCGGATCACGGCCGTCACGCTGCTCTGCTCCCTGGTGCTGCTGGCGCTGTCCTTTGCCAGCCTGTGGGCCTACGCCGCGCTGCGCTGGGAGGGCGGGATCGCCGGACAGGAGCGGCCCTTTCCCCTGCTTTCGCTTCCGGCCCTGGAGGGAAACGACGCCCTGGAGCCGGTCGTTATCGCGCTCCAGGATGGGACAGACTACAATAACTACATCCGTTTCTCCTGGTCTTTGCTGGCTCCGGAACAATATGAGGTATACCAGCGCATGTCGGAGCCCGACGGGTCGCACGCCTGTGGACTGGATCTGCGCTGGTACCGCCTCTCCTTCCCCTGCCTGACCGCTCCCCTGCTGGACGAGCTGGTCTGCCGCTATACGCAGCACAACTATTTTCCGGAGGAATATCGCGTCACCCAGCTGGAACTGCCCGGCTTTGACCGGGCGGTACTGGCCGTGGACAACGATTTCCCCGGCCAGCGTCTCTTCCTGGCCCGGGATGGCAGGGTGGTCTATCTGAACTACGACGGGGAGCGGGATCTGCTTGCTCAGCTTGAGGAAATAGAACAATTGTTTGACTTTTCGCTCGATCCATAGTAGGATAGTGGTATCGGGGGTGATAGCGTGGAACGTACCATTTTACACTGCGATCTGAACAGCTTTTACGCCTCGGTGGAGCTGCTGGAGCATCCGGAGCTGCGGGCGGCCCCGGTCGCGGTATGCGGGGACCCGGAATCCCGCCACGGGATCATTCTGGCCAAGAACGAACGCGCCAAGGCGTTCGGCGTGAAGACCGCCGAGACCATCTGGCAGGCCCGCAGGAAATGCCCGGACCTGGCGCTGCTGCGCGCCCATCATTGGAAGTACCGGGACTATTCCAAACAGGTCAACGCCATCTATGAGCGCTATACCGATCTGGTGGAGCCCTTCTCCATCGACGAGAGCTGGCTGGACGTGACCGGCTCTCTGCATCTGTTCGGCGGGGACGGCCGGGCCCTGGCCGACGAGATCCGGCGTGCGGTTCGGGAGGAGCTGGAGCTGACCGTATCGGTGGGGGTGTCGTTCAACAAGGTCTTTGCCAAAATGGGCAGCGATTACAAAAAGCCGGACGCCACCACCGTCGTCACGCGGGAAAATTTCAGGGACCTGCTGTGGCCTCTGCCGGTGAGCGATCTGCTCTTTGTGGGTCAGTCCGCCCGGCGGACGCTGGAAGGGTACGGCGTGCGTACCATCGGGGATCTGGCCCGGTTCGACCGGGAGGCCCTTGGGGACCTTCTGGGCAAGCAGGGATATACCCTTCACGATTACGCCACCGGCGCCGAGCGCGCCCCGGTGATCCCCGCGCGGGACCTGCCGGGGCCCAAGTCCGTGGGCAACGGGCTCACCTTTTCCCGTAATCTGGTGGGCTGGGCGCAGCTGCACTCCGGTGTGGCGGAGCTCTCCGATGAGGTGGCCGCCCGGCTGCGGAGCTGCGGCCTGAAATGCACCACCGTACAGATCGTCATCCGGGATCCCAATTTCAAGGACATCTGCCGGCAGAAGCGGCTGGAGGCCCCGACCTACGTATCCCGGGATATCGCACAGGCGTGTATGGAACTGATGCATGCGGCCTGGAGCCCCAGGGCGCCTGTCCGCGCCCTGACGGTCACGGCCCAGAACCTGGTGGAGGAGGGGCTGGCCGCCGAGCAGCTCAATCTGTTCGCCGCCGGGGCCGCGCCCCGCCGGGACAAGCTGGAGCGTCTGGAGCGGGCCATGGACGGTATCCGCGGAAAGTTCGGCCGGAGCGCCATTTCCCTGGCCTCCAACGTAAAGCCAACGGAACCGGTACAGCAGGAGGACCGGCGCCTTCCGCCGGTGGACTGACCGGCAGGGGGACTCTTGGGGGGATTGTGCGGGGGCCCGGCGTTCCAAATGGAACGCCGGGCCCCCGCAGCTTGTCCCCCAAACCTCCCGCAGGAGCGCCCCGCAGCGCTCTCCCGCAAGGGGTGTGCCGCGTCCGTAAAGCGGCACAGCCGCGAACGGCCGCGCAACGATCGCCATCGCCGCGCAAGGGCCGCCCCGGCCTACGCGAAACAGGCGCCGCCTCCGGAAGGGAGTCTTCCCACGAAATGTTTGCCGATCCTTTCGCACGAAATCGAGGTAAAAAGTTCGCCCGTCTCCCAGCCCCCTTGGCTCACTTTTTCAGAATCTGATCCAGGTCCTCCCGCGCTTCCAGGGCAGCCAGCAGCTCGCCGGTCTCCTCCGCCGCTCCGGCGGGCAGCGCGTAGGTCTCCACATAGGCGCCCTCCCGCTCCAGGCGCTTTTTCTGCCGCTCCAGCCACTTGCGCGCGTCGGGGCCCTCAGGATAGACCAGGGCCACCCGCCGGGCGTTTTTCCGCACCTGGTTGACCCACAGCGCCTCCGGATCGTGAGGCCGCCTGAGCAGGTTGACGGCCAGCAGCACGATGGCCACGGCGGCGGTGGCGAACCCGAATACCTGGGACACCCGAACGGTCGTGTTGAAAAAGTACAGGCTGTCGGTACGCAGGCCTTCGATGCATCCGCGGCCCACACCGTACCAGGCAAAATAGCTCAAAAACATCTGACCGTCGAACTTGCGCCATTTTTGGGCGATCACCGCCAGCAGGATCAGTCCCAGCAGGTTCCACAGGGACTCGTAGAGAAAGGTTGGGTGGACCTCGGCATACTGCAAAGCGCCGCCCACGTACTCATAGATCCCCATACGCCACGGCAAATCGGTAGGCCCGCCGTAAGCCTCAATGTTCACGAAATTGCCCCAGCGGCCCACCAGCTGGCCGATGAGCAGGCCGAACACGCCCAGATCCGCAAAGGCTAAAAACTTGATCTTTCGCACCTTACAGAAGACCAGAAGGGTGAGTACCGCGGCGATCACGCCGCCGTAGATGGCAAGGCCGCCATCCCAGATGCGCACCATCGCCCCGAAGTCCAGGGAGCCGTCCTCCCGCCGGAAAAGATCCAGGTAGAAGATGATGTAGTACAGCCGCGCCCCGATGATGGCCAGGGGCACGGCAAAAAAGAGCATGTCGATGATATCGTCCTGCCGGATGCCGAACTGGCCGGCCTTCCGACTGCAATAGAACACGGCCAGCAGGAAGCCTGCGGCAATGATGATCCCGTACCAGTACACCGGCCAGCTGCCCACGTGGAAGGCCACACGGTTGAGCTGGAATTCCAGTCCCAGTCCCGGGAAGGAGACGGTTCCCATCATGCCTGCCCTCCCGGCCGGACCACGGCCAGCGCCCAGCGCTCCGGTTCCGCCAGGCGGCGCAGGCATTCTTCCACGTGCTCCCGCCCGATGTCCGCGTAGAGCTCGGGAAAACGCAGATACTCAAACCCCGCAAAATGCGCCTGGGCCTGCTCGATGCAGATCGTTTCAAAGGAGTTGAGCGCCCGTACCCGCGCGCCGTAGCCGGAGCGTTTCAGCCGCTGGAAGAAGGCTTCCTCCAGACCGCGCTCCGCCAGGCGCCGCGCCTCGGCCAGCACCGCGCCGCGCACCGCCTCCGGCTCCCGGCTCTCCCCCCCTGCGGCCAGAAGCGCGCAGCCCGGATACTGCTTGAACCCGTAGCCGAAGTTCTTGTTGATGAGCCCCTTCCGGTACAGGTCGGCATACAGGGGACTGGAGGTGCCCAGCAGCGCCTCGCAGGCCAGCTCGCTCACCAGCTGACGGCGCAGGCGCTCCTCGCCCGCAGGGGCGGTATCGGCCTTGCAGCCCAGCTGGAAAATCGGCGTGGAGACCGCCATGCGCAGCTGTTTGCCGGGGGCGGCGGCTTTGCCGCGCTCCTCTGTGCCGTAGTCCCGCTCGATCCGTCCGCCGCTCTCCCGGGGCAGGATCTCCCGGGCAGTCTCGATCACCCGCTTGGCGTCCACGTTCCCGGCCACGGTGAGCACCATATTGGAGGGCGTATAAAAGGCCTTGTGGCAGGCGTAGAGGGTATCCGCCGTGATATGGGAGATGGACTCCCGGGTCCCGGCGATGGGCACCCGGATGGGGTGATGGTCAAACAGGCACTCCATCAGGGCGTAGAAGACCTGATTGTCCGGGTCGTCCTCCACCATACGGATCTCCTGGCCGATGATCCCCTGCTCCTTGTCCACGCTCTCCCGGGTAAACCAGGGGATGGAGACAAAGGAGAGCAGGATCTTCAGATTTTCATAGAACTTCTCCGTGCTCTCGAAGTAGTAGCCGGTCATGGCGCTGCTGGTAAAGGCGTTGGGGGACGCCCCATTGGCGGCCAGATCCTGAAGGGCGTTGCCGTCCTCGGTATCGAACATCTTGTGCTCCAAAAAGTGGGCTACTCCGGCGGGCGTGTCCTGCCATACGCCGTCCAGGCGGAACTTCATGTCCATGCCGCCGTAATTGGCGGCAAAAAAGGCGTAGCTTTTCTGGAACTCCGGCTTTTGGTCCACATAGATGTGCAGTCCGTTCTCCAGCCGGGCATGCAGCATCGTTTCCCCGATGCGGGGGTATTCCTTGCTTACCATGGGCTCACTCCTTGCCTTTCAGGAAATAGACGGTATCCAGCTTCAGCTTTTGGGCGGCGGAGACCACCTGCTCCCGGGTGACCTGCTCCACGCGCCGGGCCAACTCCTCCGGGGCTTCGGTCAGACCCGCCGCGGACTGGCCCAGCCAGTAATCCTCCAGCCGCCCCTGCGCATCCAGCGTGGTGGTCAGACTGCTCACCACCGAACGGCGGGCCCACTCCAGCTCTTCCTCCCCAAACGCTCCCGTCCTGCACTGGTCCAGCTGGGCCAGGATCTCCGTCTTGGCCTGCTCCACCCGGTCGAACTCCACGCCGGAGGAGACCAGCATCACGTCCTTGTACTTCATCAGGCCGGAGCTGGCGTAGTAGCACAGCGAGAGACGCTCCCGCACGTTCAGGAAGAGTTTGGAGGTCGTGGTGCCGCCATAGATGGCGTTGACCAGGGTGAGGGCGGGATAATCGGCGTCCCAGGCGTCGATGCCGGTACGCAGGCCCAGGGACAGCTTGCCCTGGGTCACGTCCATAGCCTCCTCCACCAGGCGGGGCACGTCCGGGGCCTGCCGCCGCGCCGGGCGGCCGGGGGCAGTGCGCGCCGCGCCCTGGGGCAGCTCCGCCAGGATCGCGGACAGAGCCTGGCGCACCCGCTCCGGCGCGGCCGAGCCGCAATAATACAGCTCCACCGGAGCAAGGCGCAGCATCTCCTGATAGCGCGTCCACAGCGCCGCGCAGTCAATGGCGGCGGCGGTGGCCTCGCTGCCCAGTTTGTCTACCCCGAAGCGCTCCCCGGCGCACATCTCCTCGACCACCCGCAGCTGGGCATACTGCCGCTTGTCGTTGATCTGGGCCCGGATACGGTCGATCAGGTTGGTCTTCTCCTGGCTGGTATAGTCGGGGCAGAAGGCCCCGGCGCTGGTATAGGGGTGAAACACCACCTCGCCCAGCAGGGCCGCGGCCCGTTCCAGAAGGGGCGCGCCGTCCAGCGTGTAGGCGTCGTCCAGGAAACTCCCCAGAAAGCCCACGCACTGGGTCTCTCCCTTCTTGCGCACCATGGGTTCCAGCGAACCGCCATACAGCTCGTCCAGGGCGGCGGAGAGAGCCTCCAGATCCGGATGCTCCCGGGTGCCCCGCCGCAGCACCATGGGGACCAGGGCGTTGAGAGAGGCGGTCTCCTCCTGCAGCGGCAGCAAAAACTGCAGTCCCAGCACGCTGGACTTAAACTTTTTTGTATGCACCGCCGTCAAATGGACGCCGGGCAGAAGTTCGCTTCGGGTGACTTCGATCACGCTCTGTCATTCCTTTCCGTGGAAAATTGCAGTATGGGTATTATACAACGTTTTGACCGATTTGACACCCCTTCGCGGAAAAAAGATTGGCTGTGCGCGCAGTTGCCGTTCCCGCCGCTTTCCGCTACAATAGAGACACGAATGATAAGGAGGCCGATCGCATGACACGTTCCGCTGTGGAAGCCATGGCCCTGGCCGGGGCCGACAAGGTCCGCCTGTCCCGGGAGCAGCCCCTGCGCTATCTGACCCGCGCCGCCGTGGCGGGGGCCTTCATCTTTGTGGGGGCCCTGCTGTCCAGCCTGTGCGCCGCCTGGTTCTACGACGCCAGCCTGCCCCTGGCCAAGCTGCTGGCCGCCCTGACCTTTTCCGCCGCTTTGATCCTGATCGTGCTGCTGGGCGGCGAGCTTTTTACCGGCTGCAATCTGGTCATGGGGGTCTCCCTTTACGAGGGCTCGGCCACCCCCGGTACCGCTCTGCGGGTCTGGATCATGGCCTATGTGGGCAACTTGATCGGCATCCTGGCGCTCTGTCTGCTGCTGGCAGGCTCCGGGGCCAGCAGCGATCTGCTTTCGGCCTACCTGTCCCTCTGCGTCCCCGCCAAGCTCGCCGCTCCCTGGTATATGCTGCTGCTCCGGGGCGTGCTGTGCAATTTTCTGGTGTGCGTGGGGGTATTTGCCGGCTTCCGGCTTCAGAGCGAGTGCGGCAAGGTGATCGCCATCACCCTTGCCATCACGACCTTCGTGCTCGCCGGACTGGAGCACTCCATCGCCAACATGGCCTATTTTGTCCTGTACGCCCTTCTGGTGCCTGGCGGCGCTTCCTTCGCCCTGCTTTGGAACCTTTTGTGGGTAACGCTGGGCAATCTTCTGGGGGGCGCGGTGCTGCTGGGCCTGCCTCTGTGGTACGCGGCGGACGCGCCGCAGCAGCGCGCGCCCTGACCGCGCGGCCTGTGTGGACACGGCGCGGCTGCGGTCAGAGCGTGACCTCCAGGCGCCGCTCCCCCTCCAATTTCTCCAGATCGATCCCCTCCGGGACGCTTTTCCCGTCCAGGAGGGTCTTTTTTTCGCTTCCCCGGCGCACGGTGATCTGGAGAACGGCCCGCTGCGTCCGCCAAGTGGCCGTAAAGCCCGGCCAGTCCGGCGGGAGCTGCGGTTCCAGGAAGAGCCGGCCCGCCCGCAGACGGAAGCCCAGCATCTCTTCCATGGCCGTCCGATAGAACCACCCCGCCGCGCCGGTGTACCAGCTCCAGCCGCCCCGGCCCAGATGGTCGGGGGCGGCGTAGACGTCGGCGCAGAGCACATAGGGCTCGCAGCGGTAGACGCTGCCGTCGTGGTGCTCCGGCAGCAGCGCGGCCAGGATGTCCCGTCCCTCCCCCGCCCGCCCAGTCCGAAGACAGGCCAGCGCCAGCCACACCGCCGCATGGGTATATTGTCCGCCGTTCTCCCGCACACCGGGAACATACCCCCGGATATACCCCGGGTCCGCCCCCCCGCCGTCGAACGGCGGATCAAACAGCTTCACCACGCCCGCCCCGCGGTCAAATAGCCGCTCCAGCGCGGATGTGAGCGCCGCAGCGGTCTTTTCCCGATCCGCCGTGGGCGCCAGCGCGGCCCAGCTCTGGGCAATGGAGTCCAGCTGGCACACCTCGTCCCCGCGGCTTCCCAGGGGTCTTCCGTCGTCGTAATACCCCCGCAGGAACCACGCCCCGTCCCAGGCCCGGTCGGCCGCGGCGGCAAAGCGCCCGGCCCAGTCCCGGCAGCGCTCCTCCCGCTGCGCGTCTCCCATCCGGCCGCAGACGGGAGCGAAGCGTGAGAGCACGTGGGCGGCAAACCAGGCCAGCCAAACGCTCTCGCCCCGTCCCTGCTCCCCCACCCGGTCCATGCCGTCGTTCCAGTCGCCCGTGCCCATGCGGGGCAGGCCGTGCTCCCCCGCGCCCCGGCGGAGCACCTGCTCCACGGCCCGGCAGGCGTGGTCGTAGACGCCGCCCGTTTCCCGGGAACGCTCCGGCTGCTCATAGCGCTCCCGCTCCTCCGGACGCAGGGGCGGGGACTCCAGGTAGGGGACCGGTTCCTCCAAAATGCCCCAGTCCCCCCGCTGCTCCAGGTACTCGCACAGCACATACGGCAGCCACAAGAGGTCGTCGCTGATACGGGTGCGCACGCCTTTGTCCCCCGTGCCGCCGGTCTCGTGCCACCAGTGCATCACATCTCCCTCCCGGTACTGATGGGCGCAGGCGCGCAGCAGCTGCTCTCTGGCATACGCGCCGCCGGTGAGCAGTGTGGCGCATACGTCCTGGAGCTGGTCCCGGAACCCGTAGGCCCCGCCGTTCTGATAGCGGGAGGTCCGGCCCAGCAGGCGGCAGGCGATCACCTGGTACAGGCACCAGCCGTTCAGGTAACGGTCCAGCGCCGGGTCGGGCGTGCGCACTTTCAGCGCGGAGACCGTGCGGTTCCAGTGCATCACCGTGCGTCCCAGCCACTTCTGGGCCTGACCGGGGTCCTCCTCCCGCTCCTCCAGATCCGCGCCGGTGGAGAGCGCCAGCACGCCCTCCAGCGTGTAACGTGTCTCTTCTTTGCCGTTTAACCGGTGCCCCAGCTGGCAGGGCGCCCCCTCCAGCTCCAGCAGCAGCACCCGGACCGGCCGGTCCGCCGGGACGAAGGCGGTCGTCCTCACCCGGCGCTCTCCCCAGGTCTTCTCCCAGCGGGCGAAGCCGGGAGCGTAGGTCACGGTACAGGGCAGCCCGTCCCCGTCGGCAAACAGGGAGCGCTCCTCCCCCTCCGCCCGCAGGACGAACCGTTCCGTCCCTCCCACGGCGAGCGGATCGTTGTTCCAGGGCGTGAGCGGGCACTCCCGGGCGTTGCCCCGCCATAGGTGTCCGCAGCCGGTCTCGTCCACCATCCAGCCGAAATCGCCGTTGGTGAGCATCTGGCTCCACCCCACCGGCGGCAGCCGGTTTCCACAGTGGAACTGAAAGCTGCCGTCCGCTCCGGCCTCCCACAGGGGCAGACCCTTTTCAAGGGCAAAGGATCGTTCCGGTTCCGCATCGGGCGGCACATAGGGCGGCCATGCCGCGCCCAAGCGCACCGCGGCCGCCTCCAGCACCGGCGGCGCGGCGGCCAGCAGATGGACGCCTCCCTTGGCGCCCGCCATATGGTCCCATCCGATGGCCCGCAGCCCTTCCGCCAGCCTGCTATGGGCGGGACGCCGGTAATCTCCCCCCTCGTCCAGCAGGATCGCCAGATCAAAGGCGTAACCGCTGCGGGAGAGGAGCTTGTGCACCCCCAGCCAGGGCAGGGCCGTCTCCGCCTCCTCCGCGCCGGCCAGAGTCAGGGCCGCGATGGGAAGATCGCCCGAAATGCCGTAGGGCCACAAAAGGCTCTGTTCTGCCGGGCTCCGGGCCCCAGGATAGACCAGGGCGGCCAACAGCTCAAACGCCTGTAACGTAGTTTCACCTGTCAGCTTGCAGGCAGTCATGAGCCGTTCCAGCTGTACGTTCCCCAAGCGCGCCCGCGGGCTCTGCAGACGGCGTGCGGCCTCTACCGCCTCCTCTCCGCTCTGCCCGGCCGCCAGGGTCAGCCGCAGGCGAAAGGTCCCGCCCGGCTCCAGCGTCACAGGGACGCGCAGCAGCAGGCAGGGATCCAGCACCGCTCCGGCGGAGCTGTGGGCCGGTCCCTGCAAGGCCTGCTCCAGCGCCCGCAGCCCGCCCCGGCCCAGGGCCTGCTCCCGGCTGGTGTCGAAAAAGGCGTCCGGGGCGTCCCACAGGACCGCCAGCGCCGCTCTCCCCTCCCCGCTGCGCCGTGGACGGCGGGTAAAGACGACTCCGTCTCCGGTATGGGCGCTCTCCAAAAAGAGCTTGGAGAACGCCGGGTGGGCCGCATAATCCGCCTGCTTTGCCAGTACCGGCTCCAGATAGCACACCACCTCTCCGCTCAGGCGGCCTTTTCCCTTCCAGCGGAGCACCAGCTCCCGCCGCTCTCCGTTCTCCCGCTCCGGTACCTGCAGGCTGTGGGTGAAGGAGATACCTCCCGCCGCTCCGGTCCAGCCGGCCCCGCCGTCGAACCGGCAGCGCTCCGGCGTCAGGGCGGTCAGCCCGCCCGGAGCGCTGAACCAAACGGACACGCCCCCGTCCCGGAGCAGGGCGGTCTCCCCCATCCGGGTCCAGCTGCGCCCCAGACTATCGCACAAGACCACATAGGCCCCGTTGGACACCAGATGACAGGCCGGACGCGCCTGCGCCGCCGCCGGGTATTCCCGCACCAGTCCGGCCTGCGGCGGACGCCCCGGCTGCTCCGGCGCCCGGAACTCCCTCTGGCGGAGCACGGCGGCTCCCACGGGCACCTTTTCCTGCAGCAGTTCCCGGTAAGCCCCCATGGCCCGGTCCCGCAAAAAGCGCTTTTGCATCACATTTTCGTTCAAGGCATTGTCGATGGCCACCAGGCTCATGCCCAGATGGTGGGCCATAAAGGTCTGCACCGGCTCGAAGGGGGCCTTGCCGGTACGCCGGGCAGGGGTGAAGTCCAGCGCCTCGTACATGCCGTATTTCCCCTCCGCCCCCAGCGCGCGCAGGCGGCGCAGGTTGTCCGCCGCCCGGCGCGGCGAGAGCAGCAGCGCCAGGAAGGAGGCGTACGGAGCCACCACCAGTTCCTCATCCAGTCCCCGCTTCAGGCCCAGCCGCTGGACCCCATGGGCCTTGTATTGGTAGCTCAAGCCGGGGTCGAAGGCATAAAAGCAGGATTCGGAGATCCCCCACGGCGTCCCCGTGCGCCGCCCCCGCTTGCGCTGCTCATAGAGGCAAAAGGCCAGCGACTCGTAGACCAGGCTGTTGGGTTCCACCGGCAGGAGCAGGTTGGGCATAAAATACTCGAACATGGTGCCCGTCCAGGAGACCATGCCCTTATAATCGTCATCCCCCGTCAGCATCCGGCTCAGCCGCCGCCAGTGGCGCGGACTCACCTCTCCCCGGGCCACTGCCAGGTAGCTGGTCTGCCTGGCCTCGCTGGCCATCAGGTCATACCAGCCCTGGGTGTAGGCCTGCTTTTCGCAGTCGTAGCCGATATAGAACAGCCGCCGCTGTCCGTCGTAAAGCCGGGAGAAGTCCATGCCGTCGGACAGCGCCTCCGCCCGCCGGGCCAACGCATCCTCCCCCCATTCGTACAGTCCTTCCCGCAGGGCGATCAGGCAGGCGCACAGGTTGCCCGCGTCCACGGTGGATACATAGCGGGGCGTGAGGGGCGCGGCGGAAGCCGTGTCATACCAGTTGTAGAGATGTCCGTTCCACTTGGGCAGCGTCTCCAGCGTATCCAGCAGATGCCCGATGAGGGAGAGCGCCTTCTTCCGGGAGCACAGATCCAGGTCCGCCGCCGCCAGGCAGCACAGCAGGGCCATGCCGGCGTTGGTGGGCGAGGTACGCCGGGCGGGCCCCAGGTCGGGTCCCTCCTGCACGTTGTCGGGCGGCAGCCAGTGATCCTCGGGGCGAAGCCAGTCTGCAAAATACTGCCAGATCAGCGCCCCCTGGTGGAGCAGGAAGGGCCGGTCGGTCTGGGGCGCGGCCCGTTGGGCCGGTATGGGGCGGCTCATGGCCCAGGCGGCGCAGGGAGCGAGCGCCCACAAAAGCCCCGCCGCCGCGCCCGCCGGGATGCGGGCGAACAGGATGGCCAGACCGCCCGCCGCCACGGCGCTCCACCCCTTGCGGTAATTGGCCCACAGGCCGTCCCCCGCGCGCCGTTCCGCGTCCGCCGCCGTTACCCAGGCCAGCAGCCCCCGGTGCGTGACCAGCTGCCGCCATAGGGCGGTTGCGATGGCGCTGGCGCAGGTCCAGGCGTGGAGGGGAAGAAACAAAAGCTGCAGCAGCGTCTGGAGGATCACGCCGCCAAAGCCCGCCACGATCGAGGCATGGTAGCGCTCCCGCAGGCCCCGGCCCCCCCGCCAGAAGAGCTCCGCTCCCGACAGGAGAAGATTGGACGCGGCCGCAGCCGCGGCTACCCCCGCCGCCAGGTTAAAGTCCAGGCGGCCCACGCACATGCCCAGCAGCAGGGAAAGCAGGGTGCTCACCGGGGAAAGGGAACGGCGCAGATTGTCAAAAATCTTCCACCGGGCCATGCGGGTGATGGGGTTGGGTTCCAGTCCTCCCGCCTGATTGCGCACCCGGCGGCCCAGCCAGGGCAGCAGCTGCCAGTCTCCCCGCACCCAACGGTGGAGGCGGGCATAATAAGAGGTCACCTTATAGGGATAGCTGTCGGTGAGTTCCACATCCCCGATCAGTCCCGCGCGGAGATAGGAGCCCTCCAGCAGATCGTGGGAGAGGACCCGGTTTTCCGGGAAACGGCCTTCCAGGCAGGTAAAAAAGGCATCCACATCGAATATGCCCTTTCCGGTATAGGTGCCCTGGTCGAACAGGTCGTGGTACACGTCGCTGGCGGTGGAGCCATAGGGGTCCACCCCTCCCTGTCCGGCAAAAATGCGGGCAAACTGGCTCTTGTTGGCCGCCCCCAGCTCCACCCCCACCCTGGGCTGGAGCACCCCGTAACCGGAGACCACCACACGGCGGCGGCGGTCCACTACCGCCCGGTTCAGCGGGTGGAGCATGGCTCCGGTCAGCTCCCGGGCCGAGCCCACGTTGAGGGCGGTATCCGAATCCAGGGTAAGCACGAAGCGGGTGCCGTTCAGCGCGCCGCGTTCTCCGGAGAGCACCTGCAGCCCGGTCCTGCGCCCCTTCAGCAGGCGGCACAGCTCCAGCAGGGCCCCCCGCTTGCGTTCCCAGCCCTGGTAGCGCTCGTCGGTCTTCTGGAACACGGGTTCCCGGAAAAAGAGGTAAAACCCTCCGCCATAGGTCTCGTTGAGCGCATCGATGGCCCGGCGGGCCGCGTCCACCCATTGTCCGGCCCGGCTTCCCATGGGGGCGTCCTGGTCGGGCAGGTCGGCCAGCAGGCCGAACCGCAGCTGCGCCCCTCCGTCCCGGTTGGCCAGCCGGTAGCGCTCCAGCAGGGCGGCGTACTCCGGCCCGGAGTTCTCCCCGCTCAGAAGCCCCGCGATCACGCAGAGGGTACGCCCCTCCCGCGGCACGCCCTGCTCCAGGGCCATGCGGAACACCGGACGGGGCCGCACCAGGCGCACCGCCAAAAAGTCCAGCACATTTTTCACCAGATCGGACACGGGCAGCAGGAGCAGCAGCGCCACCCAGCCGCTGTGCAGCAGAAAGCCCAGCAGCAGCGACAGGCACAGGCTACACAGTACCACCGCAGCCACATACCAGCCCCCCTGCGCCGCCGGACGCTCCTCCCCCAAGGGACGGCGGAACAGCCAATACCCCACGTGGCGCTCCAGTCCCGCCCCCGCCCGGCACAGCTCCAGCAGCCGGCGGGCGGTCTCCGCCTCGGAGCGGCCCGTTTTTCGGGCCAGGGCGCACAAACGGTCCCGGTAGCGGGCGCGGGTGGCGTCGTCCATGGCGGCATAGGCGCCCGCAGGGTCCTGCCGCAGGGCCTGTTCGGCCTGGCTGTGCCGTTCCAGCACCGGGGCCAGATCGGCGCCGCCCAGCGTGCGCAGCGTGGTGAACAGGCGCTCCAGCTCTCCCGCCAGGGCCTCGTCCCGCCCCGGCAGACTCCGGCACAGCCGTGCCAGGCGGAGGATCAGCGCCCCTTTGAGCGCCGGAATGAAATGGGCCAGCTCCAATTCAGACAGCGGAGCGCCCCGCTGCACGCCGCCCAGAAAGGCGTCCAGTTCGGCGGTCCCCACCGTCCCGGTCTCCGCCAGCGTGCGGGCCAGCACGCCGATGAAGAGCTCCGCCCCGTCCCGGCGCAGGCGCCGGGGACACCGGGAAAGGGCCCGGCATGCGTCCTTCCCCTCCCGCTGGGCCAGGTAGGCGTTATCCAGCAGCCATTCCGCCGCAGGGCGCGCCTCCTGCCCCCGCTCCTCCGCCAAACGGCGCCGGGCGGCCTCGATCTCCTTCAGCGCCCGGCGCATCTGCCGGGCCAGCGTCCGCCCGCCGCTGCGCTCCGCCGGCTTTCGCGCCGCCGCCGTTTCCCGTCCCAGCCGTTCCAGTTCCATAAGCTTCCTCCCCGTCTGTGCACATCTGCCAGAGAGGATTCCCCGGCAGCGGGAAAACTATGTGCGCTTCCGCCTGCTTCCAAAGCGCGATTTTCCCTTGACAAAAGGCAGGAAATGTAGTATCATCATTTTGTTGTAAAGCTTTGCAACTTTACAAGCTTTACATTTATCCGAGAGGAGGCGGCAGCGTTGAAGAACCAGGCCTATCGCATGGCTTTGCTTTACGACTTCTACGGCGACATGCTCACCGACCGGCAGAAGGAGTTTTACGACCTCTACTACAACGAGGACCTGTCTCTGGCCGAGATCGCGGAAAACTACGGCATCACCCGTCAGGGCGTGCGGGACGTGATCGTCCGGGCGGAAGCCGTCCTGACCGAGCTGGAAGACAAGACCGGCATCATCCGCCGCTTTCACAAAATGCAGGAGCAGTTCGCCCAGATCGCCGATGCGCTGGACGGCATCTGCCAGCTCAACGAAGACCGCTACCAGGACGACGCGCTGGAGGGGCTGTGCGCCCAGATCCGGTCCGTGCTGTCCGATTTGAAACAGGAGTAGGCAATGGCATTTGAAGGACTGACCGAAAAGCTCTCCGCCGCCTTCAAAAAGCTCCGCGGCAAGGGCCGCCTGAGCGAGGCCGACGTGAAGGAGTCCATGAAGGAAATCCGCATGGCCCTGCTGGAGGCCGACGTGAACTTCAAGGTGGTCAAGCAGTTCGTCGCCGCCGTCACCGAGCGCGCCGTGGGCACCGACGTGCTGGAGAGCCTGACCCCCGCGCAGATGATCGTCAAGATCGTCAACGAGGAGCTCACCGCCCTCATGGGCGGCGAGAGCACCAAGCTGACCATTTCCTCCAGGCCGCCCACGGTGGTGATGCTGGTCGGCCTCAACGGCGCGGGCAAGACCACCAACGGCGCCAAGCTGGCGGGTTTCCTGAAAAAGCAGCAGGGCAAACGCCCGCTCCTGGTCGCCTGCGATACCTTCCGTCCCGCCGCCATCACACAGCTGGAGGTGGTGGGCGCTCAGGTGGACGTACCGGTGTTCCAGATGGGCCAGACCGATCCCATCGCGATCGCCCAAGCGGGCATCGAGCACGCCAAAAAGCACGGCAACGACATCGTTTTCATCGATACCGCCGGCCGGCTGCACGTGGATGAGGAGCTGATGGATCAGCTGCGCGCCATGAAGGCCGCCGTCGAACCCACCGAGATCCTTTTGATCGTAGACGCCATGATCGGTCAGGACGCGGTAAACGCCGCCAAGACGTTCGACGAGGCACTGGACCTCACCGGAGTGATGCTCACCAAGCTGGACGGCGACGCCCGGGGCGGCGCGGCCCTCTCCATCCGGGCCGTTACCGGCAAGCCCATCAAATTTGTGGGCGTGGGCGAAAAGCTCGACCAGGTGGAGGTCTTTCATCCGGACCGTATGGCCTCCCGCATCCTGGGGATGGGGGACATGCTCTCTCTGATCGAAAAGGCCCAGCAGAATTTCGACGCCAAAAAGGCCGCCGAACTGGAGCAGAAGCTGCGGAAAAACAAATTCACACTGGCCGACTTTTACGACCAGCTGGTGCAGCTCAAGGGCATGGGCTCGCTGACCGACATCGCCGGGATGCTCCCCGGCATGAACGCAAAAGCCCTGGAGGGGGCTACGGTAGACGAGGGCGCCCTGTCCCGTACCGAGGCGATCATCCTCTCCATGACGCCTGCCGAACGGGAGGATCCCTCCCTGCTCAACAACAGCCGGAAAAAGCGCATCGCCGCCGGCTCCGGTACCCAGGTGGTGGACATCAACCGGCTGCTGAAGCAGTTCGATCTGATGCAGCAGATGAGCCGCCAGTTCTCCGGCAAGCAGATGAAGCGCATGGGCCGGATGGGCAAATTCGGCAAGATGCCCGGCATGCCGTTTTAAGTTGGTAAGCGCGCCGCCGGCGCGTTTCCAGATAAAGTTTCAAAATCATATGGAGGTGAAGATACAATGGTCAAAATCAGACTGCGCCGGATGGGCGCTAAGAAGGCTCCCTTCTACCGCATCGTGGTGGCCGATTCCCGTTATCCCCGCGACGGTCGTTTCATCGAGGAGATCGGCACGTATGATCCCCTGAAGACGCCCGCCGTGATCAACGTGGACGCCGAGCGCGCCCAGGCTTGGATCAAGACCGGCGCCCAGCCCACCGAGACCGTGAAGGCCCTGCTGAAAAAAGCCGGCGCCATCTAAGGAAGGGCGGAGGCACCATGAAAGAACTGCTCACTTACATCGCCCGGAATCTGGTGGATCACCCGGATGCGGTGCATGTCACCGAACATGCGGGCGATGGCGAGACGGTCCTGGAGCTGCGGGTAGACCCCGAGGACATGGGGAAGGTGATCGGCCGTCAGGGCCGCATCGCCAAGGAGATCCGCACGCTGATCCGCTCGGTGGCTCAGCGCCAGGGCACCAGGGTCTCTGTGGAGATCGTCGATTGACTCCGGGGGAACCACGTTCCTCATAGCGCGGAAACAGCCGGCCGACCAAATGGTCGGCCGGCTGTTTCCGTTCTGACTCAGAGGGCGGATCGGTTCTGCCCAACCTGTGCCGCTTCGCTCCCGAGCCGTCCCCTCCGCTTTCCGCGTGAGAAGGGGACGATCTGTTTCAAAGCAGGTGAATACCAATGAAAAACCGATTTTTGGAGGCCGGCCAAATCGTCAATACCCACGGCATCCAGGGGGAAGTGAAGATCGTTCCCTGGTGCGACTCGCCGGAATTTCTCTGCCGGTTCGACACCCTTTACCTGGGGGAACGGCCCGTCAAGGTCCGCTCCGCCCGTATCCACAAGGGCAACGTACTGGCCCTGCTGGAGGGGGTGGACGACGTAAACGCCGCCATGGCCCTCAAGGGCCGCACTGTGTGCATCGACCGCACCGGCGTAGTCCTGCCCGAAGGGCGGCATTTTATCGCCGACCTGATCGGGCTCCGGGTGCTGGATGCGGACAGCGGCGCGGAGCTGGGCGCTGTGATTGATGTGCTCACTCCCCCGGCGCACGAGGTCTATGTCGTCCGGGGGGAACACGACTATATGATCCCCGCGGTGGACGAGTTCCTGGTGGAGACCAACGTGGAGGAGGGCTATCTCAAGGTGCGGCTGATCGAGGGGATGCAGACAGATGTATGAGATCGATATTATGACCCTGTTCGATCTGACCGTGGGCGACATGATGAACGAGTCCGTCCTGGGCCGCGCCCAGGAGCGGGACCTTCTCCGCATCGAAGCCCATCAGATCCGGGACTATACCTTAAACAAACAAAAGCAGGTAGACGATTACCCCTACGGCGGCGGACGGGGCGCGGTGATGCAGGCCGATCCCCTCTATCAGTGCTGGAGGCACATCGTGGACGCCTACGGCCCGGGCCGCACCATCTACCTCTCCCCCGCCGGGAAAACCTTCTGCGAAGCCGACGCCCGGCGCCTGCGGGATGGCTACAGCCACCTGATCCTGGTCTGCGGTCACTATGAGGGCATCGACGAGCGCTTTATCGAGGAGTGCGTGGACGAGGAGATTTCCATCGGAGATTTTGTGCTCACCGGCGGCGAGCTGCCCGCCATGGTGGTGGCCGACGCGGTGGCCCGGCTGGTGCCCGGAGTGCTGTCCGATCCGGAGTGCTTTGAAAACGAGAGCCACTGGAACGGCCTTCTGGAATATCCGCAATACTCCCGTCCCGAGGAATGGCACGGCCGCAGGGTGCCCGCCGTCCTCCGCTCCGGCGACCACAAGAAGGTCGCCCGCTGGCGGCGCAAGCAGGCCCTTCTCCGCACCCGCCTGCGCCGCCCGGACCTGTACGCCCAGCTGGATCTATCCTCCCGGGAGGATCAAGCGCTCCTGCGGGAGCTGGAGGAGGAAACCGGCCCCTCGCTCTGAGGCGGAGCCCATGCGCGCCGGTTTCCGAATTGTTTACAGGTTTCCCCTTTACTTTTGCAGCGGCAGGTGCTACAATGGCAGTAACGTTCAATCTAATATCCAACACCATATAAAGGAATCTTTTCTATGAGTTTTAAGATCATTGTTGACAGCTGCTGCGACCTGACGCCCGCCCAGCTCCGGGAGGAATGCTTTCTCAGCGTGCCCCTGCGCATCCAGGTCGGCAGCCACACGGTGGTGGACGACGCCTCCTTCGACCAGGCCGACCTGCTGTGGCGGATGAAAGAGTGCCAGAGCGCCCCCAGGACCGCCTGTCCCTCCCCCGCCCAGTACCTGGACGCTTTTGACTGCGGCGCGGACGATGTGTATGTCGTCACTTTGTCCGCTCTGCTCTCCGGCTCCCACAACGCCGCGGCCCAGGCGCGGCTGCTGTGGCTGGAGGAGCACCCCAACGCCCGTGTGCACATCTTCAATTCCTGCTCCGCTTCTGCGGGAGAGGTGCTGGTCGCCTTGAAGATTCAGGAACTTGCCTGCTCGGGTATGGATTTCACAACCGTGGTAAGCCATGTATCCCGGTATATCAACGAGATGGAGACCTATTTCGTGCTGGAGACCCTGGACAACCTGAAAAAGAACGGCCGCCTGACCAAGACCCAGGCGCTGGTCACCAGCACCCTGAAAATCAAGCTACTGATGGGCGCGACCCCGGAAGGCGAGATCTGCAAGCGGGGACAGGCGCTGTCCGTCAAGCAGGCCCTGTCCAAGATGGTCTCCCTGATGGCGGCCGATCCCAAGCATGCGGGCCGCCGGCTGGCGATCACCCACTGCAACTGTCTGGAGCGCGCCTTCTATTTGAAGGAGCTGGCCCTCAAGCAGTGCAGGTTTGAACAGGTCGTTATCAGCGATACCGGCGGCATCGCCACGGTCTATGCCAACGACGGCGGCGTGGTGGCAGCCTACTGACGGGCGCGCACCTGCGCCTGGACCGCCCTGAGCCGTCCGAATACAGGTACGAAATCCATTCCACCCCGCCCGGAGGAAGCGTCCTCCGGGCGGTTGCTTTTTTCCTTTTTCTGTGCTATAGTCAGAGCACTTCAAAAGGAGCAAAACGATCCACCGGGTGAAAAAACGCTATTTGCGTTTTTTCAAGTGCGTCGACTATATAGTGGCAAAAATCAGTTCTGGGAGGCAGCCTTTATGGACTATACCATCCGCCCCGTCGAACCGGGAGATGCGCCGGGGATCGCCGCCCTGCGGCGGATGCCCGGCGTGTTTGAAAACACCCTGGGCCTCCCCTCCTGCCGCACCGCGGACAGCGCGGCCTTTCTCGCCTCGCTTGGCCCCAACGACCACAACTTTGTGGCCGCCGCAGAGGACGGCACGATCATCGCAGCCGCCGGACTCCAGGTCTGTTCCAATCCCCGGATGCGCCACGTGGGCAGCATCGGGCTGTTCGTGCATACGGACTACCAAAACCAGGGGGTAGGCACCGCCCTGATGAAGGCTATACTGGACTTGGCCGACAACTGGCTCATGCTGGTGCGTGTGGAGCTGGAGGTCTTTGCCGACAACGAGCGGGCCATCCGCCTCTATGAGAAGTTCGGCTTTGAGAAGGAGGGCCTGCTGCGCATGACCACCGTGCGCTGCGGACAATATGCCGACGAATACAAAATGGCCCGTCTGCGGCCTGCGGTTGGCTATGCCGTCAAGCCGTCTGTTTGAGATCGTCTACCTGCTGCTCCAGCGGCGGCGGATGACGGCGGCGGAGCTGGCGGAGCGGTTTGAGGTATCCGTACGTACCGTTTACCGGGATATAGACGCCCTGTCGGCGGCGGGGGTGCCGGTATATGCCATTCCCGGCAAGGGCGGCGGAGTGGCCCTGATGGAACACTGCGTACTGGACCGGGCCGCTTTTTCCGAGGGTGAGCAGCGCCAGCTGCTCACCGCCCTGCAGAGCCTCCCGGGCGATGCGCGGCTGGGCGCGGAAGAGGTACTGGCCAAACTTTCCGGCCTCTTCCGCCGCAGCGAACCCGACTGGCTTCAGGTGGATATGTCCCGCTGGGGCTCCGCCGGTGCGGACAACGCCAAGTTTGACGCCGTTAAATCGGCCATCCTGTCCCACCGGGTGCTCCGCTTCCCCTATGCCGGCTCCGATGGTCAGACGAACTGGCGGCGGGTCTGTCCCGCCCGTCTGGTCTTCAAGGGACGCGCCTGGTATCTCCAGGGCCTCTGCCTGGATCGGAAGGATTGGCGCACCTTCAAGCTCACGCGCATACTTGCTCTGGAGCTGCTGGAGGAGACCTTCGCTCCCCTTCCCCCGCCCCCGTCCATCGAACCGGAAGGCCCCTACAGCGGAAGCGTTCTCCCGGTGCGTCTGCGCTTCTCCCCTGCCATGGCCTGGAGAGTCTATGATGAATTCGACGCCAACTGCGTGGTTCGGGAACCGGACGGCGCCCTCTCCGTATCGGCAGCGCTTCCGGAGGACGCCTGGCTGTACGGCTATCTGCTCTCCTTCGGCGCGGACCTGAAGGTGCTGGAACCGGAGCGCCTGTGCCGCCGCCTGGGACAGCTGGCCAAGGAAATCTGGCAAAACAGTGAAAAAGCTGACACAGGGTGTCAGGATTGCTGTGATATACTGGCGGCATCTAATCGACAGGAGGAATCATTTATGAACCAGCAATTTTGTCAATCCTGCGGCATGCCCCTGAGCGATGCACTCCTCGGCACCGAGGCCGACGGCGCTCCCAGCCCCCATTACTGCAAGTACTGCTACCAGAACGGCGCGTTCACCTGCGCGATGACCATGGAGGAGATGATCGAGTTCTGCACTCCCATGATGGTCCAGGCCAATCCCGTCCTGACCCCGGAACAGGCCAAAACACAGATGCGCCAGTTCTTCCCCTCCCTGCTGCGCTGGAAGAAATAGGCCGAAGGAGAATTCCAATGGACTGGAACACCATCTACCCCGGGCCGGAACCGCCCACGGAGGCAGAGCTGGCCGCCTATGTGGAGACCCCGCTCTGGACGGAGCTAGTCCACTATCTCAGCCAGGCTTATCACACTGACCCGGTCTGCACATACAGCACATGCAGCATGGGCCGCGGCTGGAACGTCAAGTACAGAGCCGGCGGCGCGGCCCTATGTACCCTCTACCCCGGCGCGGGCGCCTTCGTCTGCCTGATCGTGGCAGGCTGCAGGCTGGCAAGCGCCGTCGAGCAGCGCTTGCCAACGCTCTCCCCTGGCACACAGCGGCTGTGGAAGGAGACAAGACCCATGTCCAACGGCGTGCGCTGGCTTTCCCTGGAGGTGGGGTCCTCAGAAGTGCTGGAGGATGTGAAAGCCCTGTTGGCGCTCAAGCGCAAACCGAACCGGACGCGGTGAGGCGCTTGGTCTGGGGAAAGGCTGCGCCGTCTTCCACAACCTAATTCCAAATGGCGGCCGCCTGCGCGGCGTCTGAAGGCGGATAGGGTCTGACCTTTGCTTCCATAGCGCTGCTCCCCTTCCTGCTTCCGTCGTCTTACCCCATCACCCCCGCACGCCGATCGCAAGTCTTTGCCTTGACGGCGTACCGCTCTTCGGGTATACTGGAACCCGGACGTGCGCCGTCCATTTTCTGTGCGGAGGAACGGTCTGTGGATCTTTGCAACGGTAACGATATCAAGGCCCTGCTGGCCCGGCACGGGTTTCGCTTTTCCAAAAGCATGGGGCAGAATTTTCTGATCGAGGGCTGGGTGCCCCGGGACATTGCGGAGGCCTCCGGCGCGGACAGCGGCTGCGGCGTGCTGGAGATCGGGCCCGGGATCGGTCCTCTGACCGTCCAGCTGGCCCGTCGGGCCGGGCAGGTGGCGGCGGTGGAGCTGGACCGGGCGCTGCTGCCCATCCTGTCGGAGACCCTGGCGCCCTGCCGCAATGTGACGGTGATTCCCGGAGACATTATGAAGCTGGATCTGGCCGCGCTGGTAAACGAGCGTCTCTCCGGCCTCACCCCCATCGCCTGCGCCAACCTGCCCTACAATATCACAACGCCCGTGCTGACCCGTCTCATCGAATCCGGGCTGTTTGCCTCCATCACCGTAATGATCCAGCGGGAGGTGGCCCTGCGCATCTGCGCCGCGCCGGGCACCGCGGATTACGGGGCCTTCTCCGTATTCTGCCAGTATCACACGCAGCCGGAACTGCTTTTCGATGTGGGTCCGGAGTGTTTTCTTCCCGCCCCCAAGGTGACCTCCGCCGTCCTGCGCCTGATCCCCCGGCGGGAGCCCCCCCAGACGCTGGTGGATGAAGCCCTCTTTTTCCGTGTTGTGCGCGCCTCCTTCGCCCAGCGGCGTAAGACACTGCTCAATGGCCTGTCTTCCGCTTTCGGCGCTCAGGTCGGGAAACAGGCGCTGCGGCAGGCCATCGAGGCCGCCGGACTGCCCCCCGACGTGCGGGGCGAGCGGCTGGGGATTGCGGAATTTGCCGCCGTAGCGGCGGCCATCCAGACAACTTGAACGGAGCGGCACGCCCGGCAGCGAACCTGCCGGGCGTGTTGCGTTTTGGTTTTTTTCGCACAAATCACCGCTTTTTTGCAAAACGAGGCGAAAGGACTTGCAAATTTTATAAGATTCTTCTACAATAGAGCTACCAGTATCCCGGAAACTGAAACACAAAGGAGGACCCACCCCATGGCATTGACGGAAAACCGCGCTGTATTGGATTGGATCGACGAGATGGCGGCGATGACGCAGCCTGACGCCATCGTCTGGATCGACGGGAGCGAGGCGCAGCTGGAGGCACTGCGCAGCCAGGCCTGCGCCACCGGCGAGCTGGAGAAGCTCAACCAGGAAAAGCTGCCCGGCTGCTATCTGCACCGTACGGCGGTCAACGATGTGGCCCGTGTGGAGGACCGTACCTTCATCTGCTGCGAGAAGCAGGAGGACGCCGGCCCCACCAACAACTGGATGGCCCCGGCGGAGATGTACGCCAGGCTGAAACCGCTTTATACCGGCGCGATGAAGGGCCGCACCATGTATGTGATCCCCTACTCCATGGGCGTGGTGGGCTCTCCCTTCGCCAAATACGGCGTCGAGCTGACCGACTCCATCTACGTGGTGCTCAATATGGCCATCATGACACGGGTAGGGCAGTCCGTGCTGGACGCTCTGGGCGATTCCCCCGACTATGTGAAGGGCCTTCACGCCAAGGCGGAGCTCGACCCGGAGCGGCGCTACATCGTCCATTTCCCCCAGGACAACACCATCATGAGCGTCAACTCCGGCTACGGCGGCAATGTGCTGCTGGGCAAAAAGTGTTTCGCCCTGCGCATCGCCTCCTGTCTGGGCCGCGACGAGGGCTGGATGGCCGAGCATATGCTCATTTTGGGCATCCAGAACCCTGCCGGCGAGGTGCGTTATCTGGCCGCCGCCTTCCCCTCCGCCTGCGGCAAGACGAATCTGGCCATGCTCATCCCACCGGCACACTATCAGGAGAAGGGCTGGAAGGTCTGGTGCGTGGGCGACGATATCGCCTGGCTGCGTGTAGGCGAGGACGGCAGGCTTTGGGCCATGAACCCGGAGTACGGCTTCTTCGGCGTGGCCCCGGGCACCAATGCCAAATCCAACCCCAACGCCCTGGCCACCACCAGACGGGGCACCATCTTCACCAATGTGGTCCACAACCTGGACGACGATACCGTCTGGTGGGAGGGCCTGGATAAAAACCCGCCGGAGCACGCCGTGGACTGGAAGGGCAACCCCTGGAATGGAACGGTCTCCGCCGAGAAGGGCGCCCACCCCAACTCCCGCTTCACCGCCCCCGCTAAAAACTGTCCCTGCATCTCTCCGGAGTTTGAAAGCCCCCGGGGCGTCCCCATCTCCGCCATCGTGTTCGGCGGCCGCCGCGCCCGGACCGCGCCGCTGGTCTATCAGTCCCGCGATTGGGAGCACGGTGTGTTCGTGGGCTCCATCATGGCCTCTGAGACCACAGCAGCCGCTACCGGCGCGGTGGGCGTGGTGCGCCGGGACCCCATGGCCATGCTTCCCTTCTGCGGCTACCACATGGCCGACTACTGGCAGCACTGGCTGGACATGGGCAAGGTCCTGGGCGACAAGGCCCCCAAGATTTTCAATGTGAACTGGTTCCGCACCGACGACGAGGGGCGCTTCCTCTGGCCCGGTTTCGGCGACAATCTGCGGGTGCTGGAGTGGATCATGAAGCGCTGCTTCCATGAAGCCGACGCGGTGGAGACCCCCATCGGCTATGAGCCCAAGGCCGAGGATATCGACCTGGAGGGTTCCGGTGTGGACCGCGCCACACTGGAGGGCCTGCTCAAGCTGGACACGGCGATGTGGCTGGACGAGGTGAATGGCATCCGTGCATTCTACGACAAATTCGGGGCGAAACTGCCGGAAACGCTTTCTCAGGAGCTCTCTGCTCTGGAGGCGCGCCTGCATTAAATCCGAAACGACGCAAAACGGGCTCCCCGGCTTTTGCCGGGGAGCCCGTTTTGCAGGAACGCCTTATTGGTCCGCTCTGGTGATGGAGTGGAGCAGCATGCGCGCGCCGTGGTGCAGGAAATCCTCCCGGCTCAGTCCGGTCCGTTCCCGAATGTATGCCTCCCGGCTGTCGGCGGTCCGTACCATGCCCGCCAGGGCGGCCCAGAAGAGCAGCACCATCTCAATGGGCGGGACCTGGGTATGCACGAGCCCCGCTTCTGCCCCACGCACCAGGAAATCCGCCAGTTCGGCGTCAATCTCACTGCTCACCCGCAGGATGTCGGATACGCTTTTCTGGACAGTCTCCCCCGCCTGGGCCAGGGGGATCGCACCGGTAGCCGCATCATAGGCCGTAGGATTATCGTCATAGAAGCGCACGATGGTCCGGCAGACCGCATCATAGGCCTGCAGCCACTCGTGATTGCTCTCCAGGGCCTCATGGATCTTTTTCTTCAAGAGCACCATACCGCTGAGGAGGATGGCGTTGACGATCTCCTCCTTACTCTGGAAGTAGACATACAATGTGGCCTTGCTGTATTCCGCTACCCGCGCGATATCGTCCATGGTCGTCTTCTCAATGCCCTTCTCTGCAAACAGCCGCTCGGCGGCAGCCAATATGGAACCACGATGAAACTCCGTCAGCGCCTGCTTCTTGCTCATCTCTTGCTCCACCTTTCGTATTTATCATACCTCTTGGTTTAACAAATGATACCATGATTTTTGCTTTTTTGCAAGCATTTTCCCACCGCGGCCCGGGATCGGGAAGAATGTTCCGGGCCGTCGGTCCCCACTTTGCCGCGGGAGCGCAATGCGTTCCCGTGCGGCGCTTCCGCCCGCTTTGCGCCCAAATGGGCCACGCCGATGTGAGTACCACGTTAAAAATTTATACCCACCTGGATTCAGTGCACAAAAGGAAGAGTGTGGAGAAGCTTGACGCATACCTCTCCATTGGGGCAAGCTCGGACAAGCAGGCATAGGATTGACTTGCATCTGACTTGCATGGCATCCTGTTTTCGGTCTTTTTTCGCCTTATTTTCTCCTAACATTTGGAGGTGTTCGTGCAAAAGAAAATCCCTAGAACCGTTGAGGCTCTAGGGATTCCGGTTGGAGCAGGTAAAGGGAATCGAACCCTCATATTCAGCTTGGGAAGCTGACGTTCTGCCACTGAACTATACCTGCGCTTTGCCGACTGAAAGATTATAGCATAAACTGTGTCATTTGGCAAGCGGGTTTTTCGGCGTTTTCGCCCCCCAAATCATTGTGGAATTATACAGATTCTTTCCGCAATTTTTATATAATTCTTACAATTGACAACTTGCTTTTTGCTCCATCCGGCGCTATAATAGAATCATCCAATCAGAAAGGAGAGATGTGCAATGGTGATTTCGACCCGGATTGTCGATGTGGATGATTTGATCTTCGGCCGCGACGAGCGTGTGATCCCCAGCGAGCGGTAAGCGGCGGCATTCAGAAGAGCCACACCTTAGGGTGTGGATTTTTTGTTTTTCTTCGGAATTCTTAATGATTTTTCTATGGAAGTCCGCAGGAAATCGTGGTAGCCTAAAGGAAATGATAAAAAGCGACGAGGCGATGGATGGATGAAACGAAACAAATGGCTGCTGACTTTGCTGCTGGCGATCGCTCTTCTGGGCGGGGGAGCGCTGCTGCTGTGGCGAACGGGCTTTTTTTCCTCCATTGGCTCTTTGGACGATATGCGGGATTATATCGACCGCTTTGCCCCCTATTCTCATCTGCTCTTTTTTGTCGTGCAGCTTCTCTCGGTCATCCTTGCCCCGATCCCAAGCAATATCACCGCTCTGGCCGGAGCGGTGCTCTTCGGGATGTGGCCTGCGTTCCTGCTGACGGTAGCCGCGATCACCATTGGATCCGTATTGGTGTTCTGGCTGGCCCGGGCTCTGGGGCAGAACTTCGCCGAACGTCTGGTCAGCCGAACGGTGGCGGACAGGTATCTGGAGGTCATCCGCCGGAAGCGGGACGTTTTCCTGGCCCTGGTCTTTCTGTTCCCCTTCTTTCCCGACGATTTGATCTGCATTCTGGCGGGGCTTACCGACATCCCCTTCCTCCGCTTCCTGACCATCGTTCTGCTGACCCGGCCCTGGGGACTGCTGGTGGCCTGCGCGCTCGGAGGCTCGGTCATCGCCATCCCTCCCTGGGGCATGGCGATGCTGGCGCTGGCCGGGATCGCCCTGTTCCTGATCTGCCTGAAATACGGCGACCAGTGGGAGCAGGCCCTCTTCGAGCGCTTCAAAAAGTAAGCGAGGCTGTTGAAAAAGTGGCAAAGCCACTTTTTCGAAAAGACCATACGAAATTGTTGCCTCGATTTCTCGTAGAATTGTCGGCAAGAATTTCGTGAGAAGGGTCATTTCCGCGGCGCATCCCCCACAGGCCCCTCCCTTGCCCCCTGGGGGACCATTCACCCTGTGTCCCCGGAACGGGCGGATTCTGATTTGATTCCGTCGTCTGCGGGCGGCGGAAGGCTGCGAAGCGGAAGGCGATACATTTTCGACAAGTCAAGACCACCCCTGAAAGGGGTGGCTTGAAATAGCCCCGTAGGGGCATAGTGAGGCCAGCGCCTAAAAGACGCTGGCTTTCACTACGTTCAAGCCATTGTGGACTGATTACCTCGCGTTACCCTTAAAAGGGTTTTCGTACTCTTTCGTGCTAACTTTGTCCTCTATCTGATCCTGTTTCTCTTGCTCTTGAATATACTTCCTCAGGGCCTTCTCCTGTAAGCCTACCGTGCTGACGTAATACCCGGTGGCCCAGAAGTGTCGGTTGCCGTACTTGTACTTGAGATTTGCGTGACGCTCGAATATCATCATCGCACTTTTTCCCTTCAGATATCCCATGAAGCTTGACACCGAATACTTGGGCGGTATCGACAACAATAGATGGATGTGACCCGGCATTACTTTTCCCTCCAGGATCGCTACCCCTTTCCACTTGCATAAATCCCGGATGATATCTCGGATATCCTCCCGCATCCCCCAATAATCTATCTTCCTTCTATACTTCGGCGTGAACACGATGTGATACTTGCACACCCATTTACTATGTGCTAAACTGTCCTCCATAGAGCTTCACCGTCTTTCTTGGTTTTTTGATGGCCTGAACATCCATCAGTTTACCGTCGGTGCGGCTCTATTTAAATTCTCAACCTCACCCGCAAAGCGGGTGGCTATTGGTTCCGCTTGGCGCGGAACTCGCTTAAGCGAGCTGGAGCGGCGGCCCGCTTTGCGGGCTGCCGCTTCTTGCAATACCAGCTGCGGGAGGGTATAATGCTGTCCAGTAGATTTTGAGGAGGCAGACCGATGGGACGCAGATATCTCGTATTCCTCTGTGCACAGGCCGGCCTCTACTCCGCCTTTCTCACCCTCGACCTGCTGCAGGTCGGAAGCGGCTGGAGCACCGCCCTCAAGTATGGCTCGATCCTTCTGTGCTTCCTCCTGTCCTGCGGCGGCAGTCAGGACCCCGACCGCCGCCTAGTACGCGCCGCGCTTGGCGTCACCCTGTTGGCCGATCTGTTCCTGCTGGTGCTGGGACGCTGGTATCTGGCCGGCGTAGGCGCCTTCTGCGTGGTGCAGGCCCTCTATTTTGTCCGGCTCCGCCGCCTGCGGGGCGGGCGGGTATGGCCCCGTCTGCTGCTGCGGCTGGCCCTGAGCGGGGCAGTGCTGCTGGTGGCGGGGCGCTTCAGTGCCCTGGAGCCTTTGACCGCATTGAGCGTCTTTTATTTCACACAGCTGGCCGCCAATGCGCTTGAGAGTCTGTTTCTGGGGCGGCGGTATGCGGCGTTTTCCGCTGGACTCGTCCTCTTCGTCTGCTGTGATCTCTGCGTGGGGCTGCAAAACCTCTCCGCCTTTCTTCCCGTGTCCGGGCACGGCGGGCTGTTCGCCTTCGCCCGGGTCGGGATGTGGCTGTTCTACCTGCCCTCCCAGGTACTGATTACCCTCTCTGCCGGAAAGAAGTGATTGGATGCATTCCTCCAAACTGGCCTCGCTTTCCTGTTCCGTGGCGCTGGCTTTGCTGGCCGTCAGCTTTTCCATTGCCGTCCCCATCTTGTTTCGTCCCTTCTACTATGTGCAGATCGGCGCGCTGGACCTGCCGGAGCAGACCGGGTGGTCCCAGGAGACCATCCGTGAGGCCTATGACGAGGTACTGGATTTCTGCGTGCTGGGCAGGCCCTTCGGCACCGGGCAGCTGCTCTGGTCGGAATCCGGCAAGAGCCATTTTGAGGATGTGCGCGTGCTCTTCACGGCCGATTTCTGGGTGCTTGGGATCAGCGCCGGGACCGCCTTGATCCTGGTTCTGCTGTGCCGTACCGGCAGGCTCGCCTTCCACCGTTTCCGGGGCCGTGGGCCAGGCTTCTGGGCCGGGGCGCTGGCTGCGGCGCTGGTGACGGCCGTGGCCGGTCTGGCCGCGCTGGATTTCGACCGGGCCTTTACCCTGTTCCACGCCATCTTTTTCCCCGGAAAGGACAACTGGCTCTTTGACTGGCGCACCGACCAGATCATTCTGGTCATGCCGGAGGCTTTCTTCCGCAACTGCGCCATCCTCATCGCCGCGGTGCTGCTGCTCTGCTGCCTGGCGCTGATCCTGTCCGACCGGCCGGGACGGCGCAAGGCGCCGCGTCCCTTTTCCGCCCGCTGACCAACACCCTTCCGGAGCCCAGGCCATAAAATGGCCTGGGCTCCTTTCTCACCCACGCCCCGCCTGCACCATTCCGGCGCTCACTCATAGAATGGAACGGAAGGAACTGTCCTTTTAATACTCTTTTGGGAGGTATTGCAATGCCTGATAAGGTCATGCCCGGCCCTGTGCAGGATACCGCCTGTATCCGTGAGGCCGTGTGCATACACACAAAAAAAATCTATGATTCCTGCAAAGATAAGGACTGTATCGAAGACCTGCGCTTCTACCCCACCCAGAGCTCCCAGTGCGCCATCGACCGGGCCATCAGCATCAAGGCCGGCAAGGCCGAGCTGCTGTACGTGTACATCGACGTAGAGCCCATCGGCTTCAACCGCGGCTTTTACACGGTGGACGTGCGCTATTTCTACCGCGTCACCGCCGACGCCTTCGTAGGCGCGGCCCGCCCGGTCGAAGTCTGCGGCCTATGCGTCTTTGACAAACGCGTCATCCTCTTCGGCAGCGAGGGCACCGCCAAAGTCTTTTCCTCTGAGGCCGCCTTTGAAGCCCTGGACGAGCAGAACATCCGCAAAACCAACCTGCCGACCGCCGTGGTGGAGGCGGTGGACCCCATCGTCCTCAACATGAAATTGGTGGAGGTCTGCGAGTGCCGTCCCTGCTGCGACTGCGAACTCACCGAGATTCCCCCCTGCATCTGCGCCTGCTTCGGCAGCGACCTGTGCTTCGGCGGCGAGGGCAAGCGCATTTACGTCACCCTGGGCCAGTTCTCCATTATCCGTCTGGAGCGGGACTCCCAGCTGCTTATGCCTGCCTACGACTACTGCATGCCCGAAAAGGAGTGCGCCTGCGGGAACTGCGACGACGACCCCTGCGAGATCTTCCGTCACGTCAAATTCCCTGTGGACGAATTCTTCCCCCCCAACAGCATCGCCCCCTGCGGCGAGGGCTACCGTGACTTCAAGGGCTGCTGCAGCTGACCGCCCCCTGAAACAAACACCCCCGGCATCTTCCGATGCCGGGGGTGTTTTGGTTATGTAAAGCTCACGGCGCTGTCCAGGGGGACGATGTTCACATAGGTATTCCCCACGCCGAAGGTGAGCGGCTCGCCTTCAGCATCGAAATAGCGCAGCTGCCCATCCGGAAAATCCTTGGTCCATGTGATGGGAATATACTGTCCGCCGCAGGCAAACCATCCTGCGCCGCCGCTGGACAGATCCACGGTGATGTGGGCGTATTTGTCGCCGGTATTTTTACAGGCCGTCTTGATAACGATCACATTGGTCACCGCCACCGTTTCGCCGGTGTTTCCGTCCACATAGGGCTTGCCGTATTCCTCCACCTGGTAACGGCCGGTGTCCGCATCGTACGTGAACAGCCCCGTCTTGTAGTTGGAATAGGGCACGGTGATCTGTTGTGCCGCCGCACCGCCCGCCGGCGTACCGTCCTGAACAAAAGACATCTCATAGACATAGCCGTCTTCATGCTCCTGCCGCAGACCGGTATAGCCGGCAAAACGCTCGCAAACGGCGTCTCCGCTGGTAACCACGGTATGCTCCAGACTGTAGCTCTTGCGCCGCTCGGAATCCCGCCACATCAGGTTTCCATTGTCGCTGTTGCTCATATAGGGTCCCCGTACGCCGTCCAGCGCGTCCACGCCCCACTGGCGGATCTTGGCGTAGGCGTCCTCGCTGCCGCCGGCATGGAGGTAGACGGCGTCATGCCCCAGCGCCAGCTCCAGATAATAAGGCCGGGCAGAACGAATGGAACCGATCTTCCCCACGCCCTCCACACTCTGATAGACCCCCAGCATCCGGGTGATGCCGCCTTCCGCCAGCACCTCATAGAGGATGTCGGCCTCGGACTGTCCCTGCTGCGGCAGGGCCTCCTTCAAATTGTTGAGCATGATCGCCACCGGGCGCCGGTTGACCCAGTCCTCCCCGATGGGCTCCCCGGTCAGTGGGTTCCACGGTCCGTCGTAAGGCTCCGGCGTGGGTGCGGGAGCGGGCTGCGATGTAACCGCCGCTTCCGGCGTGGGTGCGGACGTGGGGGTCGCCTCCGGATCACCGGGCCCGCCGCAGGCGGAGAGGAGCAGGAAAAGCGCCAGGAGCAGGGGCAGCCGTTTCTTTCCCATGGTGGGGTTCCTCCGTTCTGTTTCACGTTTCTGTTTCCCCTGTATGATACCCCCATATCTGACCCCCTGTCAAGCGGCTGAAACTTTCCCTTGTGGCAGCGGCCTTTTTTCGGTATAATGGAATTGCCCTTGTCAACGAAGGGTATCCCATCTGTTTGGGGGAAAGGAGCATACACGATGGCCCGCTATGGCTTTATCCATGACAAGCTGGATATCAAATTTCTCATTCTCTACCTGATGGCCCGGGTGGTGGCCCCCATTGACTTTCCCACGCTCACCGATCTGACCATGTGCGACGGGGGCGTCGATTATTTCGAATTTGCCGAGGCGGTAAACGAGCTGGTGGAGACCGGCCATTTGGTTTTGGAAGACGACCGCTACGCCATCACGGAGAAAGGGCGCCGGGACGGCGCCGCCTGTGAGAGCAGCCTGCCCTACTCGGTCAAGCGCAAGGCCGGGCTCCAGGTATCCAAGCTCAACGGCGCGCTGCGGCGCAATGCCCAGGTACGCTCGCAGGTCCTGGAGCGGGCGGAGGGCGGCTTTACCGTGGAGCTGGCCCTGGACGACGACGGCGGGAATCTGTTTTCCCTGTCCCTGTTCTGCGCCTCCCGGGACCAGGGGGAGCGCCTGTGCTCCGGTTTTCAGGCCAAGCCCGAGCGGGTCTACAACGAAGTCCTTTCCGCCCTGCTGGATGAGGAGGAAACCGAATGAGCCGCTCTCCCTTTCCCGAAGAACTGCTGCCCGGCCTCTTCCGGATCCCTGTGCCCCTGCCCGGCAACCCGCTGAAAGAGCTCAACGCCTATCTGCTCCGCGGCGCACAGCGCAGCGTTCTGGTGGATACCGGCTTTCGTCAGAGCGCCTGCCGGGAGGCCCTGTTTGCCGGGCTGGAGGCCCTGGGCTGCCTGGACAAGCCCATCGACGTGGTGCTCACCCATCTGCATTCCGATCATTCCGGTCTTGCCCCGGAGGTGGCGGGTACGGCGGGGACCATCTACGTCAGCCGCGTGGACCGTCCCTCCCTGGACGATCCGGAGGCCCGCCGGGTCTTCTGGGGTATGGCGGAGCGGCGCTTTCTGGAGGAGGGCTTTCCGCTTTTGTCCCTGCGCCATCTGAACGACACCAACCCCGCCCGCTCCATGGCTCCGCCCACCGGCGGTCACTATGAAAGCCTGGAGGACGGCCAGCTTCTGGAGCTGGGCCCCTGGCGGCTGCGGTGCCTGCTGATGCCGGGACACACGCCGGGGCAGATGTGCTTCTTCCTGGAGGAACACAATGCCATTCTCCTTGGGGATCACGTGCTCTTCGATATTACCCCCAATATCACCGCCTGGCCTGCCATGCCGGACGCCCTGGGTTCCTACCTGGTCAGTCTGGAGCGGGTGCGCGCCTACGGCGGCGCCCTCCCTCTGCCCGGCCACCGGGGCCGCGGGGACCTGACCGCCCGGGTGGGACAGCTGACGGCGCACCACCAGTGCCGGCTGGAGGAGGCCTTCGCCGCCGTGCGGGACCACCCCGGAGCGGGGGCCTATACGCTGGCAGGCTATATGAGCTGGAAGATCCGCGCCGCTTCCTGGGCGGAGTTTCCGGAGACTCAGAAGTGGTTCGCCGTGGGAGAATGCATGTCCCATCTGGATCATCTGGCCGCCCTGGGGCGGATCGAGCGGCGCACCGCAGACGGGCGTGCGGCCTACTTTGCGCGCTCCTGACCGCCCCTCAAAGCCGCCCCCCGATATACAAGCGGCCTAATTTGATTCCGCCGCCTGCGGGCGGCGGAACTCTGCGAGGCGGGCAATGACGATACTCTTTCCGCACACTGAGCCGCCCCCGCCGGTTTTCCGGCGGGGGCGGCTCGTTCACACCAGCGGCGCCACCACCCGCAGGATGGAGCGCAGAAATTTCCGGGGCCAGGAGTGGCCGCGGCACTGTTCCAGGGTGACCGCCTGGCTCCGGGCCTGGGTCGCCAGGAAATCCGCCTTGATCTCCAATACCGTAGGGTCATTGCAAAGCCAAACTCCATCCTCAAAATGCAGGAACATGCTGCGGTAGTCCAGGTTGATGGATCCTACCGTGCCGTAACGATCGTCCACTGCAAAATTTTTCGCGTGGACAAAGCCGGGCGTGTATTCAAAAATCTGTACGCCCGCCTCCAGCAAGGGCTGGTAGTGGGCGCGGGTCAGCTCAAAGACCAGGCGCTTGTCCGGGACGTGGGGCGTGATGATGCGCACGTCCACCCCGGCCTTGGCCGCGTTGCACAGGGCGGTATTCACACTGTCGCTGACGATCAGGTAAGGCGTCATGATATAAACATAATTCTGCGCCTTGTTGATGAGGTTCAGGTATACCGTCTCCCCCACCGCCTCGTTATCCAGCGGGTTGTCCGTATAGGGCTGCACGAAATGGTTCCCGCCCGGCTCTGCCCCGGCAGGCGGCGCAGGCGCCCGGAAGCGGTCATAGTCCTCCTCTACCTCCCGGATGTATTCCCACATCGTCAGGAACATCACCGTCATGCTCCAAGCCGCCGCCCCCTTGACCTGGATCGCGCTGTCCTTCCAGTGCCCATAGCGCGGCTTGGCATTGATATACTCGTCGGCCAGGTTAATGCCGCCGGTAAAGGCGGTGTGCCCGTCGATGATGCAGAATTTCCGATGGTCCCGGTTGTTCATGCGGATGGAGAGCACCGGTTTGAAGCGGTTGAACGAGCAGCAGGGGATGCCGGTCTCGGCCTCCAGCTTCCGGTCATACCGCATCGGCAGCGTGGGCAGGCACCCCACATCGTCGTAGATGATGCGCACATCCACGCCCGCAGCGTGCTTTTCCTTGAGGATCTCCAGCACAGAGTCCCAGAAGATACCGGGAGCGATGATAAAGTATTCAAGGAAAATATAGCGCTTTGCATGGCGCAGCTCCTCCAGCATCACCGGAAACGCGTCGTCCCCCAGCGGAAAATAGCGGGTATCGGTATTGGTATAGGCGGGACAGTGGGCATACCGCTCCAGGTAACGGGACTGGATCACCGCATCCATTCCAAAGCCCGAAAGGGATTCCGCCTTACAGTCCTGCTCCAGCACCTCGATCATCTTGCGGTCCATTCCCTGCATTTTCCGCCGCATCCGCGCGGAAAGACGGTTGCCGCCGCACAGCAGGTACACCAGCCAGCCGAAGACCGGAAAAATGAGGATCGGGATGATCCAGGCGATCTTATACCCCGGGTCCGTCTGCCGGGAGACGATGATCAGTACCGCCAGGATGGACAGGATCACACAGTTCCAATAAAAATAAACGAAAAAGGCGGAAAAAAACACCATGGACACCAGCAGCAATGCCGCCTGGAAAACGATCAGGGCCGCAATCAGCACCGTCCGGTTGAAGATCAGCGAGGTGAGCTTTTTAATATTCACAGGTAGGCCTCCTCACTTCACGACGACATTTTCCGCCCCCAGCAGTTCCTCCAGCTCCCGTACCAGGGCCGGATGGACCACCACCGGAGTGGGGCTCGTCCACTGGTTTTCCGCCTCGAACTTTGCCTTGAACAGCTCCTCTCCCGGGAACATGGTCAAAATCAGCTGGATCTTTTTCCAGCGGGGGTCGTCCATACTGGGCACACGGATGTAAAGCTTTTTTGCTTTTCCACTCTCTTCGGAAGCGGCGGGTGCGGCTGTGCCCGCCTGCTCCAGAGGGCGCACCCGGTCGCACATGAGCTGGGGCGCCTTCTCGTCCCGGACGGAGATGCGCCCCTCCGCCAGGATGGGCATATTCTCTTTCAGATAAGGCCCGCACTCCGCCAGCACCCGTGCAAAAACCAGCATCTCCAGCGAGCCGGTGTCGTCCTCCAGCGTTACGTAGGCCATGAGCGTATTGTTCCGGGTGGTCTTGGTCTTGGAGGCCGTCACAACTCCGGCCAGCGTGAGGCGCTGGCCGTCCCGGTAGGCGCTGGGCCCGCTCTCCTGCTCAAAGTCGGAGAGCACGCCGCCGATGGGCGCCGCCTGGAAGCGCTTGGCCAGGTCCCGGTATTCGTCCATGGGATGGCCGGTGAGATAAAGGCCGGTGGTCTCCTTTTCCATACGCATCAGCTGACTGCGGCTGTACTCCGGGAGATTCTTCAGGTGCATCGCCGGGGCGGACTCCGTCACGTCCCCTCCCCCGCCGAACAGGTCAAACTGGCCTTCCAGGTTCTTGCGGCGGGTCTGGGCGATCTGGTCCACCACCGACTCGCACACGTCCAGCAGCTGGGAACGATAGACGCCCATGCTGTCAAACGCCCCGCATTTGATGAGGTTCTCCAGCACCCGCTTGTTCAGGTCCGCGTCAAACAGGCGCTGGCAGAAGTCCGGAAAACTGGAAAAGGCTCCCGCCTGTTCCCGCTCCGCCAGCACGGCGTTGATGAATCCCCGCCCTACGCCCTTGACCGCCACCAGTCCGAAGCGGATGTGGTCGCCGGACACGGTGAAATCCGCCCCGGACTCGTTGATATCCGGCGGCAGCAGGGGGATGCCGCATTCCTTGCATTCCGCGATATACTCGGCCACCTTCTCGCTGGAATCCAGTACGGAGGTCAGCAGGGCGGCCATGTACTCCTTGGTGTAGTGATACTTGAACCAGGCCGTCTGATAGGCCACGATGGCGTAACTCACCGCGTGGGCCTTGTTGAAGGCGTACTCGGCAAAGGCTTCGATCTCATCGTAAATATCCTGCGCCGTCTGCTCCGGGACGCCCCGGTTCACACAGCCGGTGATGCCCCGGTCCGAATCGCCGTAGACGAACGATTTCCGCTCCTGTTCGATCTGGGCCCGCTTTTTCTTTGAAATCGCCCGGCGCACCATATCCGCCTGTCCCAGAGTATACCCCGCCAGCTTGCGGAATATCTCGATGACCTGCTCCTGATAAACGATACAGCCGTAGGTCACCGACAAAATAGGCTCCAGAAGCGGGGTCTTGTACTTGACCTTGTCCGGATTGTGCTTGCAGGCGATGAAGCGCGGGATGGAATCCATAGGGCCGGGGCGGTAGAGGGCGATGATGGCGGTGATGTCCTCAATGTTCTGGGGCTTGAGGCCCACGCATACGCCGGTCATCCCCGCCGATTCCATCTGGAACACGCCGGAGGTCCGCCCGTCGGAAAGCATCCGGAACACCTCCGGATCGGAGTCCGGGATATCCGCCAGCGTAAAGCCCGGCTGCTTTGCCGCTACCAGCTTCACGGTGTCATCCAGAATGGTCAGGTTGCGCAGGCCCAGAAAATCCATTTTGAGCAGGCCCAGCTCCTCAAGGGTCGTCATCACATACTGCGTGACCACGGATTCGTCGTTTTTCGCCAGAGGCACATAATCCACCACCGGCCTGCGGGTGATGACCACCCCGGCGGCGTGGGTGGAGGCGTGGCGGGGCATGCCCTCGATGGCCCGCGCCGTGTCGATGAGAGTGCGGATGCGCTCGTCCCCCTCATAGGAGTCCTTGAGCTGTTTGGAGAGCTTGAGGGCGTCGTCCAGAGTGATGTGGAGGGTGGACGGCACCTGCTTGGCCACCGCGTCCACATCGGCATAGGGGATGTTCAGGGCCCGGCCCACGTCCCGGATGGCCCCGCGGGCGGCCATGGTGCCGAAGGTGACGATCTGGGCCACGTGGTCGGCGCCGTACTTGTCCTGGACATATTCAATGACCTCCTGGCGGCGGCGGATGCAGAAGTCGATGTCGATATCAGGCATCGTGACCCGCTCCGGGTTCAGAAAGCGCTCGAAATAGAGGCTGTATTTCATGGGGTCCACATCGGTGATCTTCATACAGTAGGCCACCATGCTCCCCGCCGCCGAGCCACGGCCCGGCCCCACCGGAATGCCCCGCCCCTTGGCGTAGCCGATGAAGTCGGAGACAATGAGGAAGTAGTCCACAAAGCCCATCTGCCGGATGACGCCCATCTCGTAGGTCAGCCGCTCCCGATAGGCCGCCGGGGCGTCGGGGTAGCGGCGGGCAAACCCCTCTTCACAGAGCTTTTGGAAGTAGGCGTCCCCGTCGTCATAGCCTTCGGGCAGCTTGAATTCCGGCAGATGGTGTACGCCGAACCGGAACTCCAGATTGCAGGCGTCGGCGATCTTCTGCGTGTTCTCCACCGCCTGGGGATAGTCGGGAAAGAGGGCCGCCATCTCCTCGGCGGACTTCACATAAAGTTCCTGGGTCTCCATCTTCAGGCGATTGGGGTCGTCCACCGTTTTGCCCATCTGGATGCACATCAGGGTGTCCTGCATCTGGGCGTCTTCCCGGCGGAGGTAGTGGGCGTCGTTGGTCACCACCAGGGGAATGCCGGTCTCCTGATGGATGCGCAGCAGTCCCTGATTGATCTCCGGGTCCCGGGGCAAGGCGTGGTCCTGAAGCTCCAGATAGTAGCCGTCCGCCCCAAAGAGCTCCCGCATCTCCAGCGCGGCGGCCTTGGCGGCCTCGTAATTGCCCGCCAGGATCAGGCGGGGCACCTCCCCCGACTGACAGGCGGACAGGGCGATCAGGCCTTCCGCGTGTTCCCGCAGCAGCTGCTTGTCGATGCGCGGCTTGATGTAGAAGCCCTCGGTAAAGGCCGCCGAGTCCAGAAAACAGAGGTTGCGGTAGCCTACTTCGTTTTTGCACAGGAGGATCAAATGGCGGGCCTCCGCGTCGTACTCGTGGACGCGGTCGGTGCGGCTCCGCGGGGCTACGTAGACCTCGCAGCCGATGATGGGCTTGACCCCCGCCGCCTTGCAGGCCTTATAAAAGTCCACCACGCCGTACATGACCCCGTGGTCGGTGATGGCCACGGCGCTCTGTCCCAGCTCCTTGACGCGCTTGACCAGCTCCGTGATGCGGCAGGCGCCGTCCAGCAGAGAAAATTCCGTATGGACATGCAGGTGGACGAAGGACATGCGATTCAGCTCCTTTTTGTTCTCTCCGGTGAGCGGCAGGGCGGACGCTGCGCCGCCCTACCGCCATTCCATGCGTTTCTTGCACTTGGGACAGGCAAACCCGCCCTCCGAAGTGCGCTCCATGGCCTGTTTGAAGACGCTCTCACCGCAGGACGGGCAGCGCAGGCCCCGCTCGGCGGCCACTGCGCTCACGCACAGCACGGCTCCGCCCAGGATGACGGGCACGCCGTTGTGCAGGAGGTATCCGGCCAGAAGGCCCGCAAAAAAGACCGCCACGCAGCACAGCAGCTGCTTTTTCCAAATGGAATTCAGTTTCCGTTCCATCCTTCCGCTCCCTCTCCCGCTTCCCATCGCCCGCAAGGGCCTCACCGTTTCGCCAGTCCCAACAGCTTTCGCAGCCGGTGATTGAGGGCCGACTTGCTCACCGGCGGGTCGCACAGGGTGCAGAGCTGGGACAGTGTCATTTCCGGATGCGCCATGCGCAGATCCACCGCTTCCTTGAGCTTGTCCGGCAGTTCCGCCAGCATGCCCCGCTGTTCCAGCGTATAGATGGCCTCGATCTGTTCCTGGGCGGCGTCCACCGCCTTGTCCAGGTTGTGGGCGTCACAGTTGACCCGGCGATTGACGCTCCCCCGCAAGTCTTTCTCCGCCTTGGCGTTCATGATCTCCATCGCGGCCAGCGGCGCGCCGATGGCCGTCAAAAAATCCTCAATCGCCTCGCTCTGCTTGAAATAGGTCAGGCTGTTCCCCTTGCGCAGGGTCTCCTTGGGGGAAAACCCCGCCTCCAGCAGCAGCGCGCGCAGCTCTCCGCTGACGCTCAGGTGCGCAGTGGCAAGCTCCAGATGGTAGCGCTTGGCCGGGTCAGTGACCGAGCCGCCCGCCAGAAAGGCCCCCCGGAAAAAGGCCGTACGGCAGTGTTCCTCCTCCAGCACGGCAAAATTGATGTGGTGGGCCAAGCTCTCCGCCGGGTTCTGGCCAAAGGCGGAAAAGAGGGCGCACAGCTTGTCCGGCGCGGTGATCTGAAAGGTCCGCTTGCCCGCCCCTTCCTCCGGCATGCGGTCAAAGGCGAGGCGAAAGGCTTTCTGAAACAGAGCGGGCAGACGCTGGGCAAACTCCGCCGACTCCGTGACGATCCGCACCTGCCGGGGGGTAAACTGGTTGCAATAGAGCAGCACCCCGTAGGTCTCCGCCTGAGCGCAGCAGCGGCGGGAGAGGGACGAGCGGCACAGTTCCGCTTTCACCTGTGAAGAAAAGGACATGGGCTACCTCCCCCCCGCCCCGGCAAACCGATGAGAAGAACGCTGGTCCAGGCGGGTTTAAAAAATTTTCGTGTCCGCCCGTTCGCTGTAGAGTTCCATCACCGCCTGGGCCAGACGCCGGACGGAGTGGCGGGCGTAATCCTGGGTCTCGGAGGCCAGGGGCCGCTCCACCACCTCCACGCCCAGCGCTTCGATCGCGTCCCGGTCCACAACGATGGGAGCGGCGTCCTCTTCCCGGTAGCGCTCCAGCAGGCCCTGGCGCACGGGGGCGCAGTTGCACAGGCACAGGTCCACCAGCGCCGGGGCGGAATGGCGCAGCAGGGCCTTCACATGGTCGCAGGCCGTCATGCCCTCGGTCTCCCCATCCTGGGTCATGATATTGCAGATGTAGATCTTCAGCGCGTCGGAGGCGCACACCGCATCGGAAATGCCGTCCACCAGCAGGTTTGGGATGACGCTGGTATACAGGCTTCCCGGCCCCAGCAGGATCAGGTCGGCCTGACGGATCGCACGCACCGCCTCCGGCAGCGCCTTGGGATGCTCGGGCAGCAGGCGCACACTCTCAATGCGGCAGTCCTGAGCCTTTTTGAAGGCACAGATCTTGGACTCCCCCAGCACCGTGGCGCCGTTTTCAAAGGTGGCCTCCAGCGCCACGTCGGCATTGGTCACCGGCAGCACCCGGCCGGAGATGGCCAGCACCTGGCTCATGCGGGCCACCGCCTGGTCGAAGGAATCGGAAATGCCGTTGAGGGCCGCCAGGATCAGATTCCCGAAGGACTGGCCCGTCAGGTTGCCGGAGCCCGCCGGGAAGCGGTAGGTCAACAGCTGCTGCATGACCGGCTCCACATTGGCCAGGGCCTCCATACAGTGGCGGATGTCCCCCGGCGGGGGCATGCCAAGGTCCTGGCGCAGCCTGCCGGATCCGCCTCCGTCATCCGCCACGGTGACGATAGCGGTCAGGTTCTTGGTGTGGTTTTTCAGGCCCCGCAGCATGGTGGAAAGGCCGGTGCCGCCGCCGATGGCGACCACACGGGGCCCCCGCTGCTCCCACCCGGCCTGGGCGCATTCGTCATGTTCCATCGCTGCGCCCTCCTTATGCACGGGTCATGTCCCGGTGGTTTTCCGTGGCTGGATAGCCCTTCCGGCGGATAAACTCCGCCAGGGCGCGGGTAATGGCGACGCTGCGGTGCTGTCCGCCGGTGCAGCCCACACCGATGACCAGCACCGTCTTTCCCTCCTCCACATACTGCGGCAGCAAAAAGCCCATCAGATGCTCCATATGGGTCATAAAGTCGCGGGTCTGCTGGTAGCCGAAGACGAAGCTGTACACCCCGTCGTCCAGGCCGGTCTGATGGCGCAGCTCGGCAATATAGTAGGGGTTGGGCAAAAAGCGCACGTCGAACACCAGGTCGGCCTCGATGGGGATGCCGTATTTAAAGCCGAAGGAGATGACGTTGACGCTCATCGCGGGCGTATCCGCCCCGCCGCCGAAGATCCGCAGCACCTCTCCCCGCAGCTTGGCGTTGGTCAGGGCCGAAGTGTCGATGATGTACTCCGCGCGCTGCCGGACGGGTGCAAGCACCGTGCGCTCCTGGCGCACCGCCTCATCCAGGGAACGGGACGCGCCCGCCAGCGGGTGGATGCGCCGGGTCTCCTTATAGCGCTTGATGATGGTCTCCACGCCGGCCTCCACGAAGAGGATCTTATAATCGCAGCCCATCCGATGCAGCGCCGACAGCGCCTCGAAGAGGCCCTCGAAGGTCTGTCCGCCCCGGATATCGGTGACCAGGGCCACCCGCTCATACCGCCCGGGAGAGGCCATGCACAGCTCCGCAAATTTCGGGATCAGCGGGGCGGGCAGATTGTCCACCACATAAAATCCGATGTCCTCCAAAAAGGAGGCCACCTTACTTTTTCCCGCCCCGGACAGGCCGGAGATCAGTATCAATTCCATATTGGTCACAGTCCTCAAAATCCCAAAAATTTCACTTCCGGCTCCAGCGCTACGCCGGTGCGCGCCAGAACCGTCTCCTGGACACGCGCGATGAGCCGCCGCACGTCGTCCGCCGTGGCTCCGCCCCGGTTGACAAGAAAGCCCGCGTGCTTCTCCGACACCTGGGCGCCGCCCACCCGCGTGCCCTTGAGCCCGCATTCCTCGATAAGCGCGGCGGCAAAGCGCCCCTCCGGCCGCTTGAAGGTGCTCCCGGCGCTGGGCCACTCCAGTGGCTGTTTCTCCCGCCGTTTGGCGGCCAGCTCGTCCATGCGGGCCTGGATGGCCTCCGCATCTCCCGGCTGGAGCTCCAGCTCCGCCTCCAGGACAAGCCAGTCCGGGTGGTCGGAGAACAGGCTGTGCCGGTAGGTCAGGGCGCACTCGGCGGCGGGCAGGGTGCGCTCCTCCCCCGCCCCGTCCAGATAGGTGACTGCGGTGAGCACCTGAACCATCTCCCCGCCATAGGCCCCGGCGTTCATCACCACTGCGCCCCCCAGAGTGCCGGGGATGCCGTGGGCGAACTCCAGGCCGGTCAGCCCCCGGCCCAGGGCCGCCCTGGCCAGCCGGGCCAGGGAGATGCCGCTCTCCGCCCGCAGGCGGCGGTTGGCCTCCCATACCCGATCCAGGCCGCTCACCTTGAGCACGAAGCCCTCGTAGCCGGCGTCCGACACCAGCAGATTGCTGCCATTTCCCAGGAAAAAGGGGGCGATCCCCTCCTCTGCGGCCGCCCGCACGGCGGCGGCGGCCTCTTTCCGGCTCCCGGGCAGCGCCATCAGACGGGCCGGCCCCCCCACCCGGAAGGTGGTGTGCCCCCGCATGGGCTCCTCCTCCCGCAGCTCCAGGCCGGGCAGCGTACGTTTCAATTCGGTCGCAAGGGCAGAAAAGCGATCCATACCCCACCTCCGTCAGGATCATTGATCAAGGCAACGCCGTACCACCGGCGGACAAGGCAGACGGGCTGACGCCCGGCTGCAAGGATGACGAAGCCGGATGTTCTCGCAGCCCCGAACAACCGCGTTGTCTCCCGTTTGCCGACGGTATCATTTTCCAAATGCCGTTTGCAGGAAACTTTGCGCCAAAAAGGTGAAAAACGCCGGAATCCTTTGTGTATCTCGCGTATTGCCAACACATTTACGGCGCAAAATTGCCGCAAAGCGCCGCAGGCATACTTGTGCTGCGCCGCCTTGCATTATTATATCAGATTTCGCGTTGGAATAGAAGAGCTCACGCCGGATTTCCAAAGCGCTGGAACTCCGCCGCGCCGCCCCGGAAGACGTTCAGGTCGATCTTGTCCTGGCTTCCGTAATAACCCGGGAGACGGGCGGTGTGCGAATACTGCCAGAAGGTCCAGCCCGGCACCAGCGGGAAGACCACCGGGCTGGAGCACCAGATGGGATAGGCCCCATAGTCTCCTCCCGCCAGATAGCGATAATAGGAGCGATAGGTCACATAGAGGATGGGCTTGACGCCGTAATACTCCTCCAAACGCGCCAGCAGCGGGTCCAGAATGGCGCGTACCGCCGCGCGCTCCGGCGGATCGGTCAGATAGGCGCCATAAAACTCGATATCCACCACTGGAGGCAGCATTCCCTCGGTCCGGGGCACCACGCTGATAAAATGATCCGCCTGGGCGTCTCCGGAGCTGTCGTAGCTGAGAAAGTGGTAAGCCCCCGCCCGGATGCCCGCCGCGAACGCGCCCGCCCAGTTGGCGGAAAATTGCCGGTCTTGCAGGGCGCTTCCTTCGGTGGCCTTGAGGAAGGCGAAGTCCACCCCCTGCTCCGCCAGGACGGGCCAGTCCACCACTCCCTGGTAGGAGGAGACATCCACGCCGAAAACCTCCCACTGCTCCGGGTCCGCCTCCTGGGCGAAGAGCAGCAGCCCCCGCCAGCGCAGCAGGCCCAAAAGCGCCAGCACGGCGGCGCAAAGAACCAGGAGGACCAGGGCGAGCCGTCCCAGTCCCCGTAAAACTTTTTTCAATCGTATCACCATAGAATATGATACCCGGATATCCGGGAAATGGCAACAAAAAAATCGTGGGCGCGCCGCAATGCGGCGCGCCCCGGCGTGTCGAACCGATTCGGCGCGCGCTTTGGCATGCGTTTATGGCAGATTGGTATAGCCCATCAGGTACTCGTCCACCGCCCGGGCCGCGCCGCGGCCCTCCCGGATGGCCCACACCACCAGGGACTGGCCCCGGCGCATATCGCCGGCGGCGAAGATTTTGCCCGCGCCGGCAGCATAACCGTCCGCCTGCGTTTTCACACAGGCGCGTGGGGTCAGCTCCAGGCCAAAGGCGTCGCTGACATACTTCTGCGCCCCCAGAAAGCCCGCGGCGATGAGCAGCAGCTCGCACTCCAGCACCGCTTCGCTCCCCGGCAGGGGCTTGCAATCGCTTCCCAGCCGGACGGTCTTGACGGCTTTCAGGTTTCCCTGTTCGTCCGGAAGCAATTCCGTAACGGTGGTCTGGTAGCGGCGCGGGTCCCGGCCAAAGACGGCGACGGCCTCCTCCTGACCGTAATCTGTCTTGCAGACGCGGGGCCACTCGGGCCAGGGATTGTTCCCGCCGCGCCGGTCGGGGGCCTTGGGCATCATCTCCAGCTGGACCACGCTCTTACAGCCGTGGCGGATACAGGTGCCCACGCAGTCATTGCCCGTATCGCCGCCGCCCACGACCACCACGTGTTTCCCCCGGGCGGAGGGGTACGCTCCGTCGGTCAGGCCGGAATTCAGCAGGCTGCGGGTGGTCTCCTTGAGGAAGTCCACCGCGAAGCAGACCCCACGGGTCTCCCGTCCGGCTACGTTCAGATCCCGGGGATCCGAGGCGCCGCAGCAGAGCACCACTGCGTCAAACTCCTGCAAAAGCTCCTTGGCCTTCCGGTCCCTCCCCACGTCCACGCCGCAGCGGAACGTCACGCCCTGCTCCCGCATCAGTGCGATCCGGCGCAGGACGACGGATTTCTCCAGCTTCATGTTGGGGATGCCGTACATCAGCAGGCCGCCGGGGCGGTCCTCCCGCTCAAAGACGGTGACGCTGTGGCCCCGCAGGCTCAGTTGGTCGGCGCAGGCCAGGCCGGAGGGGCCGGAGCCCACCACGGCCACCCGCTTTCCCGTGCGGGCGCCGCAGGGCCGGGGCCGGACCAGCCCCCGCTCCCAGGCGTCCTCGATGATCCCCAGCTCGTTTTCCTTGACGGTGACCGGCTGCCCATGCAATCCGCAGGTGCAGGCCGCCTCGCACAGGGCGGGGCAGACCCGTCCGGTAAATTCCGGAAAATTGTTGGTTTTTAAAAGCCGCTCCAGGGCGTGGCCGAAGTTGCCGGTATAGACCAGATCGTTCCATTCCGGCACCAGGTTGTGCAGCGGGCAGCCGGAGACCATGCCGCCCAGCACCGCGCCCGACTGGCAGAACGGCACGCCGCACTCCATGCAGCGCCCCCCCTGCCGCCGCCGCTCCTCCCGGTCCAGCCGGGGGTGAAACTCCTGATAATGCCGGATGCGCGCCTGGGGGTCCTCCGCCGGGTTGGCCTGGCGCTGGTATTCCAAAAATCCGGTAGGCTTTCCCATCTGCCTTACTCCCCTTTCTTGCCGGTGTTGACGTAAAAAGCCTCCACCTCCGCCTGCCGGCGGGTCATGCCCTTCTCCTCATACTGGGCGATGGTGCGCAGCATGCGGTCGTAATCGTGCGGCAGGATCTTCTTGAACCGCGGCAGACAGCCCTCAAAATCCGCCAGGATCTCCCGGCCGCGCGGAGAGCCGGTGGCGTCCACGTGGGCCTGGATGAGCGCCTTCAGTTCCGCGATATCGTGCTTCTCGGTGACCAGTTCCATCGAGACCAGTTCCTTGTTCAGACGCAGGTACAGATCCCGGTCCTCATCCAGGACAAAGGCCACCCCGCCGCTCATGCCCGCGGCGAAGTTGCGCCCGGTGCGGCCCAGAACCACCACCCGGCCGCCGGTCATGTACTCGCAGCCGTGGTCACCCACGCCTTCCACCACGGCGGTAGCACCGGAATTGCGCACGCAGAAGCGCTCTCCGGCCACGCCGTTGAGAAACGCCGTCCCGCTGGTGGCGCCGTACAGGGCCACGTTGCCCACCAGAATGTTTTCGCCGGCCTGGAACCGGCTGCCTCTGGGCGGATAAACCACCAGTTTACCGCCGGAGAGGCCTTTGCCCAGATAGTCGTTGGCGTCTCCCTCCAGCTCCAGGGTCAGGCCCTTTGGAATGAAGGCCCCGAAGGACTGCCCGCCGCCGCCGGTACATTTGACGGTAAAGGTATCCTCCTCCAGCGCGCCGCCGTGGAGCCGGGTGATGTCGGAGCCCAGGATCGCGCCTACGGCGCGGTCGGTACTGGACACCGCCACCTCCACCCGGCACTTTTTCCCCTGCTCCAGGGCCTTGCCCAGTTTCTTCTCCAGCGTCTTCAGGTCCACGCTCTGCTCCAGATGGAAGTCGAACACATCCTTGGGGTCAAAGTGGGTCTTGGTCCCGGCGGGATAGGGGTTGTCCAAAAGGGCGCGAAGGTCTACCGTGGCCGCCCGGCGGTTCACCGGGGGCCGGACCTTCAGCAGGTCGGTGCGGCCCACCAGCTCCTCCACGGTGCGCACGCCCAGCCGGGCCATGTGCTCCCGCAGCTCCTGAGCGATAAAGCGCATAAAGTTGACCACGTATTCCGGCTTGCCCGCAAAGCGACGGCGCAGCTCCGGATTCTGTGTGGCCACGCCCACGGGACAGGTGTCCAGGTTGCACACCCGCATCATCACGCATCCCATGGTCACCAGCGGCGCCGTGGCAAAGCCGAACTCCTCGGCGCCCAGCATGCAGGCGATCGCCACGTCCCGGCCGCTCATCAGCTTGCCGTCGGTCTCGATGACCACGCGGGAGCGCAGGTCGTTCCGGATCAGGGTCTGATGGGTCTCCGCCAGCCCCAGCTCCCAGGGCAGGCCCGCGTTATGGATGGACGTGCGGGGCGCGGCGCCGGTGCCGCCGTCATAGCCGGAGATGAGCACCACCTGGGCCCCGGCCTTGGCCACGCCGGCGGCGATGGTGCCCACCCCGGCCTCGCTGACCAGCTTCACCGAGATGCGTGCGTCCCGGTTGGCGTTTTTCAGGTCATAGATCAGCTGGGCCAAGTCCTCGATGGAGTAGATATCGTGGTGGGGCGGCGGGGAGATCAGGGTGACGCCGGGGGTGGAGTGGCGGCACTTGGCGATCCAGGGGTAGACCTTGCCGGCCGGCAGATGCCCGCCCTCGCCGGGCTTGGCGCCCTGGGCCATCTTGATCTGGATCTCCCGGGCGGATACCAGATACGCGCTGGTGACGCCGAAGCGGCCGGAGGCCACCTGCTTGATGGCGGAGTTGCGGGAGGGATCGCCCAGGCGGTCGGGCTCCTCGCCGCCCTCGCCGGAGTTGGACTTGCCGCCCAACAGGTTCATGGCCTGTGCCAGGCACTCGTGGGCCTCCTGCGAGATGGAGCCATAGCTCATGGCTCCGGTCTTGAAGCGCTTGACGATGGAGTCCACGCTCTCCACCTCGTCCAGGGGGAGCGGCGTATCCTGATACTCCATCTCCAGAAGGCCCCGGAGCGTGTGGGGCCTGGTCTCATCGTCCACCAGAGCGGTATACTGCTTGAACAGCGCGTAATCCCCCCTCCGGGCAGCCTGCTGCAGCAGGTGGATGGTCTGGGGATTGTACATGTGGTCCTCGGCTCCGGAACGGGCCTTGTGGACCCCCATGCTGTCCAGTGCGGGGTCGCATCCCAGGCCCAGCGGATCAAACGCCTTGGAGTGGTTGCGGTCCACCATTTCCTCAATCTCCTGCAGGCCGATGCCGCCCACCCGGGAGACGGTGTTGGTGAAATACGCGTCCACCACGTCCCGGTTGATGCCGATGGCCTCGAAGATCTGAGCGGACTGATAGGACTGGAGGGTGGAGATGCCCATCTTGGAGGCGATCTTCACGATGCCGTGGAGGATGGCCGCGTCGTAGTCGTCCACCGCCGTGTGAAAGTCCTTGTCCAGCAGGCCCTCCTCGATGAGCTCCACGATGGTCTCCTGGGCCAGATAGGGATGGATGGCCCGGGCGCCGTAGCCCAGCAGGGTGGCAAAATGGTGGACGTCCCGGGGCTCGGCGGACTCCAGCAGGATGGAGACCGCCGTGCGCTTCTTGGTGCGGACCAGGTACTGCTCAATGGCGGATACCGCCAGCAGGGACGGGATGGCCACATGGTTTTCATCCACGCCCCGGTCGGAGAGGACCACGATGTTGGCCCCGTCCCGGTAGGCCCGGTCCACCGCCACAAAGAGATGCTCCAGCGCCCGCTGCAGAGGCGTATTCTTATAGTAGAGGATGGAGACGGTCTCTACCTGGAAGCCGGGGCGCTTCATGGCCTTGATCTTCATCATGTCGGTGGAGGTGAGGATGGGGTTTCGGATCTGGAGGACCCGGCAGTTTTCCGCCCGTTCCTCCAGCAGGTTCCCGTCGTCTCCGGCATAGACGGTGGTGTCGGTGACGATCTCTTCCCGGATCGCGTCGATGGGCGGATTGGTCACCTGGGCAAAGAGCTGCTTGAAATAGTGAAACAGGGGCTGATCCTTGTCGTCCAGCACCGCAAGGGGGATATCGGTCCCCATAGCGGCGGTGGGCTCCGCCCCGGTGCGGGCCATCGGCAGGATGGTATTGCGCACATCCTCATAGGTATAACCGAACGCCTTCTGCAGGCGGGCCCGCTGCTGCTTGGAGCTGACGGGCGCCCGGTGGTTGGGCACCTCCAGGTCGGACAGGTGGACCAGGTTGCGGTCCAGCCATTCGCCGTAGGGCTGGCGGGAGGCGTAGCGCTGCTTGAGCTCCTCGTCCCCGATGACGCGCCCTTCTTTGGTATCCACCAGCAGCATCCGCCCCGGCTGGAGGCGGGATTTCTCCACGATGCGCTCCGGCGGGAGATCCAGCACCCCCACCTCGGAGGCGAGGATGAGCTTATCGTCGTCCGTCACGTAATACCGGGAGGGCCGCAGGCCGTTGCGGTCCAGCACCGCGCCCACCACGTCGCCGTCGGAGAAGAGGATGGAGGCCGGACCGTCCCAGGGCTCCATGAGCGTGGCGTAATACTGGTACAGATCCCGCTTGGAGCGGGAAATGGTGCGGTCGTTGCTCCAGGGCTCCGGGATCGCCACCATGACGGCCAGAGGCAGGTCCATGCCCGCCATCATCAGAAACTCCAGCGTATTGTCCAGCATGGCCGAGTCGGAGCCGGAGACGTTGACCACCGGCAGCACCTTGTCCATATCCCCGTCCAGCAGCCGGGAGGACATGGTCTCCTCCCGGGCCAGCATACGGTCCACATTGCCCCGGATAGTGTTGATCTCGCCGTTGTGGGCCATGAGGCGGTTGGGGTGGGCCCGCTCCCAGGACGGGTTGGTGTTGGTGGAGAAGCGGGAGTGGACCAGGGCCACGGCGGACTCATAGTCGCGGCTTTGCAGATCCGGATAGAAGCCCCGCAGCTGTTCCACCAGAAACATGCCCTTATAGACGATGGTACGGCTGGACAGGGAGGCTACATAGGTGTTGTCGTTGGACTGCTCGAACACCCGGCGCACCACATAGAGCTTCCGGTCAAAGCCAAGGCCCCGCTCCAGCCGCTCCGGACGCTTCACAAAGCCCTGCTCCATGTAGGGCATCTTGGCCAAGGCCTTGTGTCCCAGGATCTCCGGACATACGGGCACCGCACGCCAGCCCAGAAACTCCAGCCCCTCCTTCTGCACGATGACCTCGAACATCTTCTTGGCCTGCATGCGCTTGAGGGTGTCCTGGGGAAAGAAGAACATCCCGATGCCGTAATCCCGCTCCTCCCCCAGGGAAAAGCCCAGACTTTTCACGGCCTTGGCAAAAAATTTGTGGGAGATCTGCATCAGGATGCCCACGCCGTCGCCGGTCTTTCCCTCGGCGTCCTTGCCCGCCCGGTGCTCCAGCTTTTCCACGATCTTCAGCGCCTCGTCCACATTCCGGTGGCTGCGGCGGCCCTTGATGTCCACCACCGCGCCGATGCCGCAGGCGTCATGCTCAAAGGCCGGAGAATAGAGCCCGCTCTGCCGGCCGGCCTCGTACTTGCGTCGTTCCATTTGTAAGCCCCCCTTGGGTGGTTTTCAGAGTACCGCTCGAATCCGCTCCACCGCCTCTGCAGTGTCCTCCGCGCCGCCGAACGCGCTCAGGCGGATATAGCCCTCCCCGCTGGGCCCGAAGCCCGCGCCGGGCGTCGTGACCACGCCCGCCTGCTGGAGCAGCAGGTCGAAAAAGGCCCAGGAACCCATGCCGTGCGGCGTTTTCGCCCAGACATAGGGGGAATTCTCCCCACCGGAGACGGTGAGGCCCGCCCCGGCCAGGCCCGCCTGGATGACCCGGGCGTTGTTTTGATAAAAGGCGATGGTCTCCCGCACCTGGGCGCGGCCCGCATCCGAATACACCGCCTGGGCGCCCCGCTGCACCACATAGGGCACGCCGTTGAATTTCGTGGTCTGGCGGCGGTTCCACAGCGTGTTCAGACTTGCGCCGCCCCGCTCCAGGTCCCTGGGCACCACCGTATAGGCGCAGCGGTTTCCGGTAAAGCCCGCCGTCTTGGAGAAGGAGCGGAATTCGATGGCGCAGCGCCGGGCGCCCTCGATCTCAAAAATGCTGTGCGGAATGGAGGGATCGCTGATAAAGGCCTCGTAGGCCGAATCGAACAGGATCACCGCCCCCCGGCTCTCGGCGTAATCCACCCAGGCCTGCAGCTGTTCCCGGGTGGCCACCGCGCCGGTGGGGTTATTGGGAAAGCACAGGTAGATCAGATCCACCTTGCTCTCCGGCGGAGCGGGCGCAAAGCCGTTCTCCGCCGTACAGGGCATATAGACCAGATTGCTCCAGCGGCCCACGGCCTCGCTGTACTCCCCCGCCCGGCCCGCCATGGCGTTGGTATCCACGTACACCGGGTACACCGGGTCGCACACCGCCACCACATTGTCCACACCGAAGATATCCCCGATGTTGCCGCAGTCGCTTTTGGCGCCGTCGGAGATGAAGATCTCGTCCGGAGCGATCTCCGCGCCCCGCGCCTGATAGTCGTATTCCGCGATGGCCTGGCGGAGAAAGTCATAGCCCTGCTCCGGACCGTAACCCCGGAAGCCCTCCACCGTGCCCATCTCGTCTACGGCCGCATGCATGGCGGAGATCACCGCCGGGGCCAGCGGCCGGGTCACATCCCCGATGCCCAGGCGGATGAGCCGCTTGTCCGGGTTCTTCTGGCCATAGGCCGTCACATGGCGTGCGATCTCGGTAAAGAGGTAGCTGCCGGGCAGCTTGCGGTAGTTCTCATTGATTTTAGTCATCGCAGTTTGCTCCTTTGCAATCAGGTTTCACTGGCGGCATCCCCCCTTGGATCCCGCCACGGTGCGCTGGCGGCCGGGCGCTGGAACGGCGCAGATAGCAGAGTGGCGGCAGTCACGCTCTCTGACTGCCGCCACAAGACCGCTTCGTCTTATGCTATCGTTCTATGTATATGGCTTATGCGCCCTCTAATACCAGCTGCGCGGTCTGAATCAGCTTGGCGCCGCTGTCCATGCTCCTTTTCTGGAGGAACCGGTGGGCCTGGGCCTCGGTCATGCCGTGGCGGTCCATCAGCACCTGCTTGGCCTGGACGATGACGGCCTGCTCCTCCTCGCTGCGGCGGGGCCTCACGTAGCGCTCCAGACGGTGCCCTACCTGCAGGAGCATCCGCACCGAGGCGATCAGATCGCCCTTGGCCACCGGGGAGGCCAGTTTGAAGATATCGTCGTTCTGACACAGGTCCAGCAGGCTCTGAACCGCGACCACCAGCATGGCGCAGGTGGGCGGCAGATCCTCAAACAGCCCCTCCGCCGATTCGTCGGCAAATTTGTAGCCGCAGACCACCGTGCTGACATGCAGCTTGCTGACGGCCCGCTTGACCTGATCGCCGGACCGGCAGACGATGCAGGAGGCGGTCCCGGTATTCTCCAGGATCTCCTTGATCCGCCAGCAGCTTTTATCGCTTTCGAAGGCGACAATCACCTTCTCCATTCTTCTACCACTCCTTTTCTTAAGGAGTATCTAAGGGCGGTATCAGTAGTTGATGATATACTTTTCCCGCTCCCAGGAAGAGACGCGGGTACGGTACTCGTCCCACTCCTTCCTCTTACCCTCAATATAATTCTCGGCCACATGCGCGCCCAGCGCGTCCAGAATGAGCGAATCCTCCTGCATGGCCTTGACCGCTTCCTCCAGCGAGCCGGGCAGGCTGTCGATGCCGCGCGCGTCACGGGCGGCCTGATCCATGGCAAAGATGTTCTCGGTGATCTCCGCGGGCGGGACCAGGCCCTTCTCGATGCCGTCCAGGCCGGCGGCCAGACAGACGGCCAGCTCCAGATAGGGGTTGCAGCAGGGGTCGGGGCTGCGCAGCTCCACGCGGGTGGACTGGCCGCGGGAAGCGGGGATGCGGATCAGCGCGGAGCGGTTGGAGGCCGACCAGGCCAGATAGCAGGGAGCCTCATAGCCGGGCACCAAACGCTTGTAGGAGTTGACCAGCGGATTGGTGATGGCGGCGAAGCCCTTCACATGGGCCAGCAGGCCGGCGATAAAGGAGTAGGCCTCCCTGGACAGGCCCTTTTCCCCATTCGGGTCATAGAACGCGTTCTTGCCGTTCCGGAACAGAGACATATTGGTATGCATGCCGGAGCCGTTGATGCCGAAGATGGGCTTGGGCATAAACGTGGCGTGCAGGCCGTTCTTCTGCGCCAGCGTCTTGACCGCCAGCTTGAAGGTCATGATCTTGTCGGCGCACTCCAGCGCAGGGGCGTACTTGAAGTCGATCTCGTGCTGGCCCTCGGCCACCTCATGGTGGCTGGCCTCGATCTCATATCCCATCTGCTCCAGGGCCAGGCAGATCTCGCGGCGGGTGCCCTCGCCATGGTCCAGCGGGCCCAGGTCAAAATAGCCGGCCTCGTCGTTGGTCTTGGTGGTGGGCTTGCCCTCGTCGTCGGTCTGGAACAGGAAGAACTCGGCCTCGGGCCCAACGTTGAAGGTGTCGTAGCCCATCTTCCTGGCCTTGTCCAGCACACGCTTGAGCACGCCGCGGGGGTCGCCCACGAAGGGGGTGCCGTCGGGATTGTACACGTCGCAGATCAGGCGGGCCACCTTGCCGTGCTGGGGCCGCCAGGGGAAGACCACGAAGGAGTCCAGATCGGGATACAGGTATTGGTCGGACTCGTCGATCCGCACAAAGCCCTCGATGGAAGAACCGTCGAACATGATCTGGTTATTGACCGCCTTCTCGATCTGGGAAGCGGTGATGGCCACATTCTTGAGCTGGCCGAAGATGTCGGTGAACTGAAGACGGACAAATTCAATATCCTCTTCTTTTACCATGCGAATGATGTCTTCCTTGGTGTACGCCATTGCGGGTATCCCCTTTCATCCTTGAAATTACCGGTTTGATGTGGCGTTTTTGCAGATACGGCGGTATCTGTAAAAAGAAGGCGCTCCGCCCTGTGGGTCGGAACGCCTTCGTTCGCAACTGATGGTTTGAGTATACGACCTCCGGCGTGTTCTGTCAAGGCATTTGTGAAGGATTTCGCATCTTTGTTGCAAATATCAGGGACAGACACTACAGCCGCCCATCCTTTATGCAACTTTTGCACAAGCCGGCTGCAAACGCAGGAGCTTGGTCATCTGCACGCTTCCATGGCGGAGCGCACATGCACGCCGCCCCTGCGTCAAGGCCCGATTCATGCGCCGTGCGCTGCGGCTTCCGCCAGGCCTCGATGGGATATTTCCCGGTAAAGCAGCCGCCGCAGAACTTCCCCGCACAATGTTTCATTGTGCGGGGCCCCTTTGAACTTACCTGCTCGGCGGAAGTAAATTCCGCCTGCGCCAAGGTTTTGCCTTCGGCAAAACGCTTGTACGCCCCGTTCGGCGCGCTGCGGCTTCCGCTAGACGTCGATGGGATATTTCCCGGTAAAGCAGCCGTCGCAGAAGCCGCAGGCGGCGTCGGGGGCGATCTGGTGCAGGGCGTCCAGGCTCAGGAAGCCCAGGCTGTCCGCGCCGATCATCGCCCGGATCTCCTCCGGGGAATAGTTGCATGCGATCAGGTTTTCCTTGTCCGGGATATCGGTGCCAAAATAGCAGGGCGCGATGAAAGGAGGCGCGGAGGAGCGCATGTGGACCTCTTTTGCCCCCGCCTCCCGCAGCAGATTGACGATCTGGCGGGAGGTGGTGCCCCGGACGATGGAATCGTCCACCATCACGACCCGTCTGCCCTCCACGCAGCTCTTCAGGGGCCCCAGCTTGATGCGCACCGCCTGCTCCCGGCTCTGCTGGCCGGGGGTGATAAAGGTGCGGCCGATGTAACGGTTTTTTACCAGGCCTACCCCGTAGGGAATACCGGACTCCTCGGCGTAGCCCATGGCGGCGTCCAAACCGGAATCCGGCACGCCGATGACCACGTCGGCCTCCACCGGGTGCTCCTTCGCCAGAAAGCGCCCCTCCAGGCGGCGGGCATCATGCACGGACTGACCGCAGAGGACCGAATCCGGCCGGGCGAAGTAGATATATTCAAATATGCACATGTGGCTGCTGGCGCCCTTGCAGTTGTCCCGGAGGGACCGCACCTCGCCCTCTTCCACCACGACGATCTCACCCGGGTCCAGCTCCCGCTCAAATTTCGCCCCCACGGCGCCCAGGGCGCAGGATTCGGAGGCAAACACGACGGCATCGCCCCGGCGGCCCATGCACAGCGGCCGGAAGCCCCAGGGGTCCCGGGCGGCAATGAGCTTGCGGGCGGACATGACGATGAGCGAGAACGCCCCATGCAGATGGCGGGTGGCCCGGGCCACCGCCTCTTCCGCAGAGGGGCAATGAAGCCGCTCCTGCGCGATGGCATAGGCGATGATCTCCGAATCGGTCGTGGTCTGGAAGATGCCGCCCCGGTACTCGAAGTCCGTGCGCAGCTTGGGCGTGTTCACCAGGTTGCCGTTGTGGGCCAGGGCCAGGGTGCCCTTGACATATTTCAGCGTCAGAGGCTGGGCGTTCTCCCGGCGCACGCCGCCGGTGGTGGCGTAACGAACGTGGCCCACCGCCATCGTACCGCCCAGCTCGTCCAGGATCGAACTGCTGAACACGTCCCCCACCAGCCCCAGATCCTTGTGGAACGAGAGCTCCCGGTCGTTGATGGCTGCAATGCCGCAGGCCTCCTGCCCCCGGTGCTGCAGCGCGTACAGACCGTAATAGGCGGTGCGGGCGCAGTCCCCCGCCGGGTCGTAGACGCCGAAAACGCCGCACTCCTCGTGGATTGACATGGGCTCTCCCCCAATTCGCTTTTCAGGATGGTAAAATCCTATCACAGCCCCGCGTTCATTACAATCGTGACTTTTGTGCGATTTTTCGGCAGAGGGCCCAAAAAATTCCGTTTATGTCCACAAGGAAACAAAGCCCCGGCGGCGCATATACTAAGACGGAACAAGGGCGTTCCCTTTCTGGAACAGGAAGGGACGCTTTTTTGCGTTTTAGGAGGGATGCTTTTATGTGCGGGATCGCGGAATAGATCGATTCCGGCGGGGCTGTGAGACGCGTACGCAGGCGTACCAGGCCATGCAGGCCGCCCTGCAGCGGCGGGGACCGGACCAGGAGGGGCTTTATCGGACGCCTCAGGCGGCGTTGGTGCACACCCGCCTGTGCGTCATGGACCCGGCGGGCGGAGCGCAGCCCATGCTGCTGCGCGCGGGGAGGAGGAGCTGGCGCTGGTGTACAACGGGGAGCTCTACAACACTCCGGAGCGGCGCACGGCCATGGAGGGCTGGCTGCCGGAAGAGGTGCTCCAACGGAACAAGAGCCCCTACCCCAAGACCCATCACCCCGCCTACCTGCAGGCGGTCTCCCGCCGCCTGCAGGAGCTGCTGGACATCCCCGGCGCTCCCCTGTTCCAGCTCGTGGACCGCGCCGCCCTGATGGAACTGCTCCAGGCGCGCACCGAGACGCCCTGGTACGGCCAGCTGATGACCGTGCCCCAGACCATCGCCTACTTTCTGCAGGTCAACCACTGGCTGGAGCGTTACCGCATCCGTCTGGGATAGCGTGCGTCCCGCCCGGGAAGGCGGATGCTCCCTGCCCCGGTTGATTTTCCACGCAGATCAGGCTATACTGATCTTCAGCTGTCCCAGGGATGGAGGAATACGCATGGAGTGCAGGGTTTTTGTGGCCGCCTGTCCGGATTATGCGCAGGCGGAGGAAAAAACAGCGGAATTGATTGAACGGATGGGCGGGATGGGGCGCTTCGCCCGCCCGGGGGAAACCCTGCTGCTGAAGGCCAATCTTCTGGCGGCAGCGGGGCCGGAGCAGGCGGTGAGCACCCACCCGGCCGTGGTGGGCGCGGCGGCGAAGCTGGTGGCCGGGCAGGGAGCAAGGGCGGTCATCGGCGACAGTCCCGGCGGGCCCTATCTGGAGTCCGGGCTGCGCCACCTCTATGAAAAGACCGGTATGAGGGCCGCCGCAGAGGCCTCCGGCGCGGCGCTCAACTACGACGTGTCCACCCGCCAGATCTCCCTGCCCGAAGGAAAGGTGCTGCACAGTGCTCAGGTTATCGCACCGGCGGTGGAGAGCGACGGCATCCTCAACTTATGCAAGCTAAAGACCCATCTGTTTATGAGCATGACCGGCGCGGTGAAAAACCACTTCGGGCTGATCCCCGGCGTAACCAAAGTGGGGTTCCACGCCAGCCACCAGGATAAGGGGCAGTTTGCCGACATGCTGCTGGATCTGGCGCTCTGGGCCGCGCCCCGGCTGAACCTCATGGACGCGGTGCTGGCCATGGAGGGCGAGGGGCCGGGAGCCTCCGGCACGCCCCGCCCCGTGGGGCTGCTCCTGGCGTCGGAAAACCCGCTGGCGCTGGACATCGTGGCCGGAGAGATCATCGGCCTGCCCCGGCTCGGCAACCCGGTGCTGCTGGCCGCCCAGCGACGGGGCCTGCCCAGCCGCATCGAAGAGGTGGAGCTGGTAGGGGCCGGGATCGATGCGCTGCGCATCCCGGACTACCGCTTCCCAGCCCATGTGCGCACCAATATCATGGAGTTTCTGGGGCCGCTTACCGGCCCCGCGGCCCGGCTGGCCAAGTCCTGGATGGCTCAGACCCCTCAAATCAGGCCCGAGCGCTGTGTGGGCTGCGGCATCTGCAAAAACGCCTGCCCCGCCGGGGCGATCACCCTGGAAGCGCACCGGGCCCGCATCGATTCCCGTAACTGTATCCACTGCTACTGCTGCCATGAGCTGTGTCCCCAAAAAGCCGTGGCGCTGAAGCAGGGCGCGCTGAGCCGTCTGTTCCAATCCCAATCCGTGCACCGGCGGAGGCATTGAGCGGCCCACCCGGATAAGCTCCCATCATGGATCCAAAATTTTTGTATGAAGCCGCCCTCAGCGGGTGATACTAAGGTCGGTATCTCAATTTGAGGAGGAAGTTCATACCATGATTATCGACAAGATCGCCCTCGTCCTGGCTATCATCGGCGGCCTCAACTGGGGCAGCATCGGCATTTTCGGATTTGACTTCGTGGCCTTCGCCTTTGGCGGACAGACCAGCGCCTTCAGCCGCGTCATCTATACTCTGGTGGGTCTGGCCGCGATCTGGTGCATCTCCCTGCTCTTCCGGGAGCGGGACGCCGTGGACGAGACAACCTGACCCTCTTTCCCCCTTTCAAGCCCCCGCCGTATCCAGTACGGCGGGGGCTTGACTTTTTTCAGTTTACCGCATATACTACACCCCAGGGGGGTGATCCTCGTTATGATGGCAGACGAACAAAAAATCCTCCGTCTGATGAAGACGGCCCGCGGACAAATGGACGGTATCATCCGGATGGTGGAGGAAAACCGCTACTGTATCGATATTTCCCAGCAGGTCATGGCCACCGAGGCCATTTTGAACCGGGTCAACCGTGAGATCCTGGCCGCCCATCTGAAGCACTGCGTCCAGGAGGCCGCCAGCGCGACCGAGCGGGGGGAAAAAATCGACGAATTTGTCAAGGCTTTGGAGCGAATCCTAACGTAATGGCCGCCGGAGACGCCGAAGGACGGCCGTCCGGCGGACCGGGGTGACATCTCTTTGCATTGGAAAGTCTGGTGATTGCCTTTGAAACAAAAATTTAATGTGCGGGGCATGACCTGCTCGGCCTGCTCGGCCCACGTGGAGAAGGCGGTGGGCAAGGTAGCGGGCGTGGCGGCGGTAACGGTCAACCTGCTCGGCAGCTCCATGCTGGTGGACTATGACGACACCAGGACCGGTCCTTCTGCGATCATCCGGGCGGTGCAGGACGCGGGCTACGGCGCCGCGCTCCCCGCTTCGGACGAAAAGCAGGGCGCCGGGCCCGCCGCCCCGGCTGCCCGCGTCATGGAAGCAGAGCTGGCGGGGATGAAGCGCCGCTTCGTGATCTCACTCGTTTTACTGATCCCTCTGTTCTATCTGGCCATGGGGCACATGATGGGCTGGCCGCTGCCCGCCTTCTTCCACGACGAGCGGAACGTGTTCCTGACCGCCTTTCTCCAGTTTCTGCTGACCCTTCCCATCCTGTACGTCAACGACAAGTATTACAAGGTGGGCTTCCGGAGCCTGTTCAAGGGTGCGCCCAATATGGACTCGCTCATCGCCATCGGCTCCGCCGCCGCCATGATCTACGGCGTGGCCGCCCTGTTCCAGATCGCCTGGGGCCTGGGGCACGGGGACATGGAGCGGGTCCATCGCTGGTCCATGGACCTGTACTTCGAGTCCGCGGGCATGATCCTCACCCTCATCACACTGGGCAAGTTCCTGGAGGCCCGCTCCAAGGGCAAGACCAGCCAGGCCATCACCCGGCTCATGGATCTGGCCCCCAAAACCGCCATGGTGCTGCGGGACGGCGGCGAGGCGGAGATCCCCGTGGAGGAGGTGCGGGTGGGCGATCAAGTCGTCGTGCGGCCCGGCGGACGCATCCCGGTGGACGGCACCGTCACCCAGGGCCGCTCTTCCGTGGATGAATCCGCCCTGACGGGCGAGAGCCTGCCGGTGGAAAAGCTTCCCGGCGACAAGGTGGCCGCCGCCTCGATCAACAAATCCGGCTCCTTTACCTTCGCGGCCACCCGCGTGGGCGAGGATACCACCTTGGCCCAGATGATCCGCCTGGTGGAGGAGGCGGCCTCTTCCAAAGCCCCCATCGCAAAGCTGGCCGACAAGGTGGCCGGCCTCTTCGTGCCGGCCGTTATCGGGATCGCCGTCGTCACCGCGGCCGTATGGCTGCTCGCCACACGCTCCATCGAGCCGTCCCTGACCGCCGGGGTGGCGGTGCTGGTCATCTCCTGTCCCTGCGCGCTGGGGCTGGCCACCCCGGTCGCTATCATGGTCGGCACCGGCAAGGGCGCGGAAAACGGGATCCTGATCAAATCCGCCGAGGCGCTGGAGACCCTTCATACCATCCGGACCGTGGTGCTGGACAAAACCGGCACGCTGACCCGGGGCACGCCCCAGGTCACCGACTGCTATCCCAACGAAGGCGCCACCACGGAGGAGCTTTTGTGTGTGGCCGCCTCTCTGGAAAAGCCGTCGGAACACCCCCTGGCCGACGCGATTGTGGCGGAGGCGGCACAGCGGGAGATCCCCCTGGTCCCGGTAGCGGATTTTCAGGCCCTTCCCGGCCGGGGTATTTCGGCCAGGCTCCACGGCAAATCCGTCCTGGCGGGCAACCGCGCCATGCTGGAGGAGGCCGGGATCCCCTTCGAGGGCTTTGATCTCATCGCGGAGGAGCTGGCCAAGGCGGGCAAGACCCCGCTCTACTTTGCCGAGGACGGCAAACTGCTGGGCGTGGTGGCGGTGGCGGACACCCCCAAGCCGACCAGCGCCGCCGCCGTAGCAGGGTTCCGGCGTCTGGGCATCGACGTGGTGATGCTCACCGGCGACAACCGGCGCACCGCCGAAGCGGTGGGCAAGGCCCTGGGCGTGAGCCATGTGGTGGCCGAGGTGCTGCCCCAGGAGAAGGCGCGGCAGGTCGCCGCCCTCCAGGCCGGGGGCAGGCGGGTCGCCATGGTGGGCGACGGCATCAACGACGCGCCCGCTTTGGCGGGGGCCGACGTCGGCATCGCCATCGGCGCGGGGACCGACGTCGCCATTGAGAGCGCCGACATCGTGCTGATGAAAAGCGACCTGATGGACGCGGTGACCGCCGTGGAGCTGTCCAAACAGGTCATCCGCAACATCAAGCAGAACCTGTTCTGGGCGTTTATTTACAACATCATCGGCATTCCCCTGGCCGCCGGGGTGTGGTATCCCCTCTTTCACATCCAGCTCTCCCCCATGTTCGCCGCCGCCGCCATGAGCCTTTCCTCGGTGTGCGTGGTATCCAACGCCCTGCGTCTCAAGCGGTTCAAACCCACAGCGGCCGCCCCGGCCGCCGCGCGTGAACCAATTCATACGAATGGAGGAATCCGTATTATGGAGAAAAAAATGGTCATTGAGGGTATGATGTGCGCCCACTGTCAGGCCCGCGTGGAACAGGCCCTCAACGCCCTGCCCGGCGTCGCCGCCCAGGTGGACCTGCAGGCAAAAACCGCCACGGTCACTGGAACGGCCGACGACGCGGCGCTGAAAAAGGCCGTGGAGGACGCCGGATATCAGGTGGTCTCCATCTCCTGATCTCTGCCGCCGCGGCAAACCGCCTCCTCGTCCGCCGCGCAGAATTCCGCCGCCCGCAGACGGAGGCGAAGCGGAGCGGACCGGAAGTAAATTGCCCCGCAGGGGCAGGCAAGGGTCCCCCGGAGGCAATTCACCTTGTGTCGCCGGAAATGACGGGATTTCATCTGCTTCCGTCGTCTGCGGACGGCGGCGCTCTGCGAGGCGCTCCTACGGCAGGGTTTTTCGACAGCCTGGAGTGGCCTTGCCGCCTCTTCAGCCGCCTCAGCGCCGGGGAAGCTTCCCCGGCGCTTCCCTTTTGCCCCCTGCTGTGGTATCATGGAAGCAACTCAACCAGAAGGAGGCGCGGCCATGTCCACCCTGCTCATCAAAAACGCGCGCTATATCGTCTCCTGCGACGACCAGGACTCCCTGCACGAGCGCTGCAACCTCTTCATCCGTGACCAGGCGATCGAATACATCGGCCCTGCCCTGCGGCAGGCCGACCAAGTCATCGACGCCTCCCGCATGGCGGTGTATCCCGGCCTCATCAACACCCACCACCACCTCTACCAGCTCTTTTCCCGCAACCTGCCCGAGGTACAGAAAATGGAGCTGTTTCCCTGGCTGGTGACGCTGTACGAGGTGTGGAAGAACCTGGATGAGGAGGTGGTCTCCTGGTCCTCCCTCGCAGGCATGGGCGAGCTGCTGAAAAATGGATGCACCACCTGCTTCGACCACCACTATGTCTTCCCCGAGCGCTCCGGAGACCTGATCGCGGCCCAGTTCCGCTCCGCCGATACGGTGGGGATGCGCTTCCACGCTTCCCGCGGCTCGATGGACCTGTCCAAAAAGGACGGCGGGCTGCCGCCGGACTCCGTGGTACAGACCATCGACGCGATCCTGGCCGACTCCGAGCGCCTGGTGCGGGTCTGGCACGACGATTCCCGCTTTTCCATGCACCGCTTGGCGCTGGCCCCCTGTTCTCCTTTTTCCGTATCCGGGGACCTGCTGCGGGAAAGCGCGCGCCTGGCCCGCAGTCTGGGCGTGCGGCTGCACACCCACGTGGCCGAGACGAAGGACGAGGAGCAGTATACCTTGGAGCGCTTCGGCCTGCGGCCGGTGGCCTACATGCAGTCTCTGGGCTGGACCGGCCCCGACGTGTGGTATGCCCACGGCATCCATTTCAACGACAGCGACCTGCGCGTCCTGGCCGAGACCGGCACCGGCGTGGCCCACTGTCCCATCTCCAATATGAAGCTCGCCTCCGGCGTGTGCCGCCTGCCCGACCTGCTTCGCCTGGACATCCCGGTCGGGCTGGCCGTGGACGGCTCCGCCTCCAACGACGGCTCCAACCTGCTGGAGGAGCTGCGGGCGGCCTATCTGCTCCACCGGCTCACCTGGAGCCGGCAGGCCCCCACCGGGTACGAACTGCTCAAGGTCGCCACCCGCGGCTCCGCCCGGCTCCTGGGCCGGGACGACATCGGGCAGCTCTCTCCCGGCATGGCGGCCGACCTGTTTTTGGTGGATCTGGACCGCCTGGAGCTGGTCGGCGCCCAGTTCGACCCCATGTCCATGCTGGGCACCGTGGGCCTCAAGGGGCCGGTGGATTACACCATCGTCAACGGCGTGCCTGTGGTGCAGCAGGGGCAGCTGGTCACGGTAGACGAGGCGGAGGTGTCCGCTAGGGCAAACGAGAGCGCCCGGCGTTATCTGGGCCGGCTGTAAGGCGGCCTGCACAAATCTGAAATCCAAGGGAGAGGTACCGGAATGGAGTTGACTGCCTCACAGCCCCGCGCGCCGCTGTTTTCCCGGCAGGCGCTGCTGCGGCTGATCATCCCGCTGGTCATCGAGCAGCTGCTGCTGATGACGGTGGGCATGGCGGATACCGTTATGGTGACCACCGCCGGGGAAGCGGCCGTATCCGGCGTGTCCCTGGTGGACGGGCTCAACATGCTGCTGATCCAGATCTTTGCCGCCCTGTCCACCGGCGGAGCGGTCGTGGTATCCCAATACCTGGGCCGCCGGGAGGCGGAGCAGGCCAACACGGCGGCCAAGCAGCTGCTCTACGCCGCCGTGATCGCCTCCACCCTGCTGACGGTACTGGCGCTGATTCTGCGCCAGCACATCCTTTCCCTGCTGTTCGGGCAGGTGGAGCGCGCTGTGATGGCCAGCGCTCTCATCTATTTCCTGCTGACCGCCGCCGCTTATCCCTTTATGGCGGTATACAACGCGGGCGCGGCGCTGTTTCGTGCCATGGGCAACAGCAAAGTATCCATGTTCTGCTCCCTCATCGTGAACATCATCAACATTGCCGTCAACGCCATTCTGATTTTCGGCTTCGGCATGGGGGCCGCCGGGGCAGGTATCGGTACGCTGGTCTCCCGGATCGCCGCGGCCGTCATCATCATGGCGCTGCTCCGCCACCCGGAAAACCTGGTGCGGGTGGAGGGCCTGCTCCGCTTCCGCCTGCGCTGGGACATGATCCGCCGCATCCTCTTCATCGGCATTCCAAACGGCTTGGAAAACGGCATGTTCCAGGCCGGCAAGCTGTTGGTGCTCAATCTGATCACTACCTTCGGCACCGCCGCTGTGGCCGCCAACGCCATTGGGAACAGCATCGGCGGCGTCATCAACGTACCGGGCCAGGCGCTCGGCCTGGCGCTCATCACCGTGGTAGGCCGGTGCATGGGGGCCGGTGAAACCGACCAAGCGGTATCCTACGCCAAAAAGCTGGTGCGCGCTTGCTACGTCTGCATGGGAGTTATGAACATCGCCCTCTTTTTCCTGGCCGGGTGGCTGGTCACGCTGTTCGATCTGAGCATGGAATCCACCGCCATGGCCGCCCAGGTGCTGCGCTGGTTTTCGCTGTTCAGCATCTTTTTCTGGCCCATGTCCTTTACCATGCCCAACGCCCTGCGGGCCGCCGGGGACGCGGTATTCACCATGGCCGTCTCCCTGTGCTCCATGTTTGCCTGCCGGGTGGCTCTGAGTTATGTCTTTGCCTGCGCCTGGGGCCTGAATATGGGGCTGCTGGGGGTATGGCTGGCCATGTTCTGCGACTGGATCGTACGCGCCGTTTTCTTCCTTATCCGGTTTCTGCGCGGGAAATGGAAGTACATCCGGGTCATTGGATAGGCACGCTCCGCAGACTGCCGGTGCCTTTCCCGGCCATGCGGCAGAAAAAAAGCTTCAGCCTCACGGCCAATGTCATTAGATAATGTAGAATAAATTGCGCATAACTCTTGACGGCACCCGGTCGTGTCAAGATTTTTTCGCACTTTAGTTTGCAAGCTCTGGCATGAATGGAGTCAGCCGGCAATGGAGGCATCCTCAATGGCGGCCTCCAGGTGCTTCATATTCATGTACTTTTTGTTGCCCCA
>NZ_JANGBE010000019.1:0-66155 GCF_024462255.1 Flavonifractor sp. DFI.6.63
GGGGCAACAAAAAGTACATGAATATGAAGCACCTGGAGGCCGCCATTGAGGATGCCTCCATTGCCGGCTGACTCCATTCATGCCAGAGCTTGCAAACTAAAGTGCGAAAAAATCTTGACACGACCGAAATTCCCGTTTTCTATCAAGCAGCGGGCAAAACACAGCTTCTGAAACGCCTTATTGTTGGGAAAGACCAAGCCGCCGGAAAAGTCTTTGCCAGAAAGAGAGGGAGAACGCCAGCCCGCAGCCTTTTATGAAAAAACTGGTTGCGATTTCCCGAAAAAGTGGCAGTAGGAAGTGAGCGGCAGTCCGGCAGTTTCTTAGAGCAAGATTCTACCGCAGTACCAAAATTCGCTTATCGCTCATTTTGCCCCTGCGGGAATCTTGTTGGGGAGTGCCTTCCCCAAACCCTGCCATGCGGCTTACGCCGCTTATCCCGCCGCAGCCATGCGGCAGTCGAAAGGAGGTTTTACCATGCGAAAACGATACAACACACCGCACCGCAGCCGGGTAGTCAAAACACGCATGACCGAGGAAGAATACGCCGAGTTTGCCCAGCGGCTTTCTGCTTGCAATATGAGCCAAGCCGAGTTTATCCGGCAAGCTATAACCGGGGCAGCCATACGCCCCATCATAACCGTTTCTCCCGTCAATGATGAGCTGCTTGCCGCTGTTGGGAAGCTGACCGCCGAATACGGCAGGATCGGCGGCAACTTAAACCAGATAGCCCGGACGCTGAACGAGTGGCACAGCCCCTACCCGCAGCTTGCCGGGGAGGTACGGGCGGCGGTTTCCGACCTTGCTGCCCTAAAGTTTGAAGTCTTGCAGAAAGTGGGTGACGCTGTTGGCAACATTCAAACATATCAGCTCTAAAAATGCGGACTATGGCGCAGCGGAAGCCTACCTCACATTTGAGCATGACGAGTTTACCATGAAGCCCACCCTTGATGAAAACGGGCGGCTGATACCGAGGGAGGATTACCGCATTTCTTCCCTTAACTGCGGGGGCGAGGATTTCGCTGTTGCCTGTATGCGGGCTAATCTCCGCTATGAGAAAAACCAAAAACGGGAAGATGTGAAAAGCCACCACTATATCATCAGCTTTGACCCACGGGACGGGACAGACAACGGCTTGACCACAGACCGGGCGCAGGAACTGGGGGAACAGTTCTGCAAGGCACATTTCCCCGGACACCAAGCCCTAATCTGCACCCACCCGGACGGGCATAACCACAGCGGGAATATCCATGTGCATATCGTCATCAACTCCCTGCGGATTTACGAAGTCCCGCTTCTGCCCTACATGGACAGACCAGCCGACACAAGGGAGGGCTGCAAGCACCGCTGTACCAATGCCGCTATGGAATATTTCAAGAGTGAAGTCATGGAGATGTGCCACCGGGAGGGGCTTTACCAAATCGACCTCTTGAACGGCAGCAAGGAACGGATAACCGAACGGGAATACTGGGCGGCAAAGAAAGGGCAGCTTGCCCTTGATAAAGAGAACGCCGCCAGAGAAGCCGCCGGACAGCCGACCAAGCCCACCAAGTTTGAAACGGACAAGGCGAAGCTGCGCCGGACGATACGGCAGGCACTTTCCCAAGCTGCCAGCTTTGACGAGTTTTCTTCCCTTTTGCTGCGGGAGGGTGTGACCGTCAAGGAGAGCCGGGGGCGGCTTTCCTACCTCACGCCGGACAGGACGAAGCCTATCACAGCCCGGAAGCTGGGGGACGATTTTGACAAGGCTGCTGTCCTTGCCCTGCTTACGCAGAACGCCAACAGAGCCGCCGAACAGACCAAAGCCATACCCGAATACCCTGCCGCAGCTAAAAAGCCGTCACAAGGGGAAAAAACCGCAAAAACCACCCCGGCAGACAACACCTTGCAGCGCATGGTTGACCGGGAAGCCAAACGAGCCGAGGGCAAAGGCGTGGGCTATGACCGTTGGGCGGCAAAGCACAACCTAAAGCAGATGGCGGCTACCGTTACCGCCTATCAGCAGTACGGCTTTTCTTCCCCGGAGGAACTGGACGAAGCCTGTTCTGCCGCCTATGCCGCCATGCAGGAAAGCCTTGCAGAGCTGAAGCAGGTGGAAAAGACGCTGAACGGGAAAAAGGAGCTGCAACGACAGGTGCTTGCCTATTCCAAGACCCGCCCTGTCCGGGACGGGCTGAAACAGCAGAAAAACGCCAAAGCAAAAGCAGCCTACCGTCAGAAGTACGAAAGCGACTTTATCATAGCAGACGCAGCCGCCCGCTATTTCAGGGAGAACGGCATTTCCAAGCTGCCGAGCTATAAAGCCCTGCAAGCAGAGATTGAAACCCTTATCCAAGAGAAAAACAGCGGCTACAACGATTACCGGGCAAAACGGGAGGAATACCGCCGCTTACAGACTGTCAAGGGCAATATCGACCAGATTTTACACCGGGAGCGCAAGCCTGTGAAAAGGCAGGAACAGGAACGATAAAAACCGCCCCAAAATGTACCCGAACCTATACAGAACAAGGGGGCTGCCCCGTACCCTATCCGCAAATACCAAAGGATTTTTTGACGGGCTTACAGGGCAGAAAAACCCCGAAAATGATACCGAGATGATACAGAATTACCGCCGATACCGTCACACCAGCGGAAACGGCAGAAAGGAGCGCACCCATGCCAAGAATGAGCAAGAAACGGCGGCTGGAATGGTCTTTTTTCCTGCGGCAAGTGAAAGTCGGGAATTCCACCTGCGACCGTATCACATACAATGACCTCTGCCGGGGCTGTACCCATAGCTGCAAGCAGAGCTTCCGGGCGATTATCATACTCTGCCCCCACTACTACTCCAAACGCCGGAAAAAGGAGGACAGGGACAATGGCAGATAACCGCAAATATTACTACCTCAAGCTGAAAGAGAACTTTTTTGACAGCGACTCCATTGTGCTGCTGGAAGATATGAAAGACGGGATTTTATACTCCAATATCCTCTTGAAGCTGTACTTAAAATCGCTGAAAAACGGCGGGAAATTGCAGCTTGACGAGCATATCCCCTACACAGCGCAGATGATAGCGACACTGACCCGCCACCAGATAGGAACGGTTGAGAGGGCTTTGGAGATTTTCCGGCAGTTGGGGCTTGTGGAGCAGCTTGACAGCGGGGCTTTCTATATGACCGACATTGAGTTGATGATAGGACAGTCCTCTACCGAAGCCGAGCGAAAACGGGCTGCAAGGCTGGAAAACAAGGCACTTTTACCGCCCCGGACAAAAGGCGGACATTTGTCCGACATTCGTCCACCAGAGAAAGAGATAGAGTTAGAGAAAGAGATAGAGATAGAAAAAGAGAGAGAGGGAGAAACGGGACACCCCGCCCCCGCCGCTTATGGCAGATACAACAATGTGATACTGACCGATACAGAGCTTTCCGGGCTGAAAACAGAGCTGCCCGACAAGTGGGAGTATTACCTTGACCGGCTTTCCTGCCATATCGCTTCCACTGGGAAGCAGTACCACAGCCATGCAGCCACCATTTACAAGTGGGCGCAGGAAGACGCTGCCAAAGGCAAGGCTGCCCCGAAACAGGGCATACCCGATTATTCATGCAAGGAGGGCGAGAGCTTATGAAAAACGAGATTGAAGCTATGATTACGGACATTACAACCACTACCACCGAAGCGGAGGATTACACAGGCGAGGACGGGCTTTTATACTGCGGTAAGTGCCATACGCCCAAAGAAGCCTATTTTGCAGAGGGAAAGACTTGTTTCGGGCGTGACCGCCACCCAACAGACTGCGACTGCCAGCGGGCAGCCCGTGAAAAGCAGCAAGCCGCCGAAAGCCGACAGAAGCACCTTGAAAAAGTGGAGGACTTGAAACGCCGGGGCTTTACTGACCCTGCTATGCGGAACTGGACATTTGAGCATGACAACGGCAGAAACCCACAGACCGAAACCGCCCGCTTTTATGTGGAGAGCTGGGAAACCATGCAGGCTGAAAATATCGGCTACCTGTTTTGGGGAGGCGTGGGGACGGGAAAAAGCTACCTTGCCGCCTGTATCGCCAACGCCCTTATGGAGCAGGAAGTCCCGGTGTGCATGACAAACTTTGCAACGATACTGGGTGACCTTGCCGCCAGCTTTGAGGGCAGGAACGAATATATTTCCCGCCTTTGCAGCTACCCCCTGCTGATACTTGATGATTTTGGTATGGAGCGAGGAACAGAATACGGGCTGGAACAGGTTTACAGCGTGATTGACAGCCGTTACCGAAGCGGCAAGCCGCTGATCGCCACGACCAACCTCACGCTGGAGGAATTGCAGCACCCGCAGGACACGCCCCACGCCCGTATCTATGACAGGCTGACTTCCATGTGCGCCCCCGTCCGCTTCACGGGCAGCAACTTCCGAAAGGAAACCGCACAGGAAAAGCTGGAACGCTTAAAGCAACTGATGAAGCAGCGAAAGGAGAGCCTATGACAGAAACCAAACAGACAAGCACCACCAAAACAGACCGCCGCCCGGACTGTGTGACGGAAATCCGCATGGGCAACTCCGTCCTTACCGTTTCCGGCTTCTTCAAGCAGGGCGCAACCGACACCGCAGCCGACAAGATGATGAAAGTGCTGGAAGCGGAAGCTGCTACACAAAAAACGGCGATTTGACCGACCATAAAGAAGCAGATTTGACGCTTTTGCCGCTATACAGACAGCCGCCCCATGTGGTACAATCAAGGTACGGAATAGTGGGGCTGGCTGTCGGAAACGGAGGATTTTATGTTAAGACAGACCAACCAACAACCAATTACCGCCCTTTACCCAAGACTATCCCATGAGGACGAGCTGCAAGGCGAAAGCAATTCCATTTCCAATCAGAAGCGTATCCTTGAAACCTATGCAAAGCAGAACGGCTTTTCCAATCTGCGCTGGTACACGGACGACGGTTATTCTGGTGCGAACTTTCAAAGACCCGGTTTTCAAGCCATGCTTGCGGACATTGAAGCCGGAAAAGTCGGGACAGTTATCGTAAAGGATATGTCGAGGTTAGGGCGAAACTACCTGCAAGTGGGAATGTACACGGAAATGATTTTCCCACAGAAAGGTGTCCGCTTCATCGCTATCAATGATGGAGTGGACAGCGCACAGGGCGACAATGACTTTGCCCCGCTGCGGAATATCTTTAACGAATGGCTGGTGAGAGATACGAGCAAGAAAATACGGGCGGTAAAACGCTCAAAAGGCATGAGTGGCAAGCCCATCACAAGCAAGCCTGTGTATGGCTACCTCATGGACGAGGACGAAAATTTCATTATTGACGAGGAAGCCGCACCCGTAGTCAAGCAGATATACAACCTCTGCCTTGCCGGGAACGGTCCGACCAAGATAGCCCGTATGCTCACAGAGCAGCAAATCCCCACGCCGGGAACGCTTGAATACCGCAGGACGGGCAGCACCCGCCGCTACCACCCCGGCTATGAGTGCAAGTGGGCGACCAATACCGTAGTGCATATCCTTGAAAACCGGGAATACACAGGCTGTCTGGTAAATTTCAAGACAGAAAAACTTTCTTACAAAGTCAAGCACAGTGTAGAAAATCCCCCGGAAAAGCAAGTGATTTTCGAGAACCACCACGAGCCTATCATAGACACCCAAACATGGGAACGGGTGCAGGAGCTTCGCAAACAGCGCAAACGCCCAAACCGCTATGATGAAGTGGGTTTGTTCTCCGGCATACTGTTCTGTGCGGACTGCGGCAGCGTGATGTATCAGCAGCGATACCAGACGGACAAGCGCAAGCAGGACTGTTATATCTGCGGCAACTACAAGAAACGCACCCATGACTGTACGGCGCACTTTATCCGCACCGACCTCTTGACCGCTGGTGTACTCTCCAATCTGCGGAAAGTGACCAGCTATGCGGCAAAGCATGAAGCCCGGTTTATGAAACTCTTGATTGAGCAGAACGAGGACGGGGGCAAACGCAGGAACGCCGCCAAGAAAAAGGAACTGGAAGCCTCCGAGAAACGCATAGCCGAGTTATCCGCTATCTTCAAGCGGCTGTATGAGGACAGCGTGACCGGGCGCATATCAGACGAGCGTTTCACAGAGCTGTCGGCAGACTATGAAGCAGAGCAACGGGAGCTGAAAGAAAGAGCCGCTGCTATTCAAGCGGAGCTTTCCAAAGCACAGGAAGCCACCGTGAACGCAGAAAAGTTTATGAATGTTGTCCGGCGGCATACCAGCTTTGAAGAACTTACCCCTACTCTGCTGCGGGAGTTTGTAGAGAAAATCGTTGTGCATGAGTGCAGCTATGACGAGAACAAGACCCGCAGACAGGACATTGAGATTTATTATTCTTTTGTTGGCAAGGTGGACTTGCCCGAATAACCGCCCGACCTATCCGACACAATGCGCAAGTGCCGGATAGGAACGGCATAATTTTTTACACTTCTATTACTTCTTTATCGCACATCGGTAAAATCTCAGGGCATGAAGCAGTTTATGGCTAATTAAAGGGAACAAAAAGAAAGGAAAAGCACAATCCAGACGGTATCAGCGGCAGGATACAAGAATAAATTGTGATTACACAAGATTGGTGTTATAATAAGAGAAAAGTTCCTGCCGGGGCAGCCGCCCCGGTGGTATGGATAGAAAGGCAGGAAAACAATATGCACATCAGCTATAAACCACTCTGGCATACACTGTTAGAGCGTGATATGAGAAAAGAAGATTTAAGGCTTGCCGCCGGTATGACAACGAATATGATTGCCAACATGAGCAAAGAGGGAAAGCACATCAGCATGGATACATTGGCCCGTATCTGCGAAACGCTGAATTGTGAGATTACCGATGTGATTGAGTTAGTACCAGACGAGCCTGCTTCCACAGGAGGTAAGGAACATGAGCGAATTGAAACCAAGAATAACGGAAAACGGAATTGATTATATCCTTGTCGGAGATTACTATATCCCAGATTTGAAGCTGCCGGAGGAACACCGCCCTATCGGAAAGTACGGACGGATGCACCGGGAATATTTAAGAGAAGCCCACCCAGCCAGATTGAACACATTGACACTGACCGGGGAGTTATGGACATATCTTGCAGACCTGAACGAACAGGCACAGGAACGGTTAGACACCATCATGGAGCAGATGAAGGCTGCCGATGGTGTGACCGAGGAATTGAAGCGTACCCATCAAATGGAATGGGTGCAGCGTTGCAATAACATTCACAACCGGGCAGAAGAAATTATTTTGCAAGAGATGATTTATTCATAACGGTATGGTAGAATGATTATGACAAATCGAAAGTTGACAAGGAGTTTTGATAGCGTGAAAAAAATATTTCTTAAAATTGTGATAGGGGTTGTTCTTGCTTGTATTTTATTTGTTTGTTTTCTTTATACGAACAATGAGATCGGCGTGACTTCATCTAAGCTGGAGGCAGATATTCGTTCGTCGCAGAAGATTAAGGATGATTGGACGGTCGATGGAAGCGTTTCCAGCACGATGGCTGCATATATTTCTTACCCTCAGGATTTGAGTGACCATTCTTTTTCCGTCTATGTCAATCGTCCAGGACTTTCCTTCGGATATTTTTTCCGTGGAGGTGGAACTCTTTCGGGGATTCAAAGAGGAATTGTGGAGTTTACTGTAGAGGGATATAATGAACGAGCATTTATTTCTATGAATCAACAGCAGGTGCAACAACTTGAAATAGATGATGGCAACACAATTCAAGTGGTTGATATTGACCGCAATAAACCTTTTGCGATTGTCTTGCCTATAAATGCGGGTAATATTACTTTTTATGATGTAAATAGAAATACTGTGGAATATTGGAATAATCCTCTTTGACAAATTCCAGTTTGTCGTGCTAAAAATTCAACTGAATAATCCCAGCAAAAACCGCTGCTACATGGAAGTCAACAAACCATGCAACAGCGGTTTTTCTTTATCGTTTTTTCCTCTGGCTGATAGGCGTTCCCATTTTCTTTGACTTTTTGAGAATCCGAATCAGCCAGCGAAATTCTTCATCTGACAGATTTTTATAGTTGATGCCGAGCTGTTTGCAGTAAAGGACAACGAGCTTTTCATCCCGGCTACCCTTGAAGTTTTCGACCGCTTCCAGATTTTCTTTCAGTTCATTGGCAACAGTGGTCTGGGGTGCACTTTCACTGTCCTTTTTGTGGGCTTCCCGAATATCCCGGATAATGAGGTTGAGGTCATCCAGAACCATGTGGCTGAAATATTCATCATCACTGATATGGGCGGCTTGCAACACTTTCAAATGGGGGTCGTCTTCGCCGGGGCGATACCGTTCAATGATTTCATGCCGGACGGTATCGACAAGGGCGTTGAGGTTCTGAATCTGCATGGTGGCAATTCCATCCACATAAATCTCAATGTCCGCAAGAAACTTGATAAAGTCCTTATGGGTGGCAAGTTCGCAGAGCAGACGGTTGTTAATCCGACCGCTTTTCAGAAGTGCTACCATCTCATCACTCAAATGCAGCTCCCTTAATGGCGTGTTGATCTCCGCCCGGTTCTCTGTCCGGCAAAAGAGATAATCGAGGGACACCCCATAAAAATCTGCCAGCAGGATAAGGTTGCCATGATTGATTTCCTTATAGTCATCTTTTTCATAACTGCCAAGAGCCGATTTTGAAATACCTGTTTGCTCTGCCAGTTCTTCCAGTTTTAATCCTTTGTTTAATCGTAAATCTTTTAGCCGTTCCTGTATTGTAGTAGCTCCGTTCATTGAAGCAGTTCCCCCTTTCTAACGACATTTATAACCGTTGAATTGATTATACCATATCAATTCCGCAATCGTGGAAATTTCTGATTTTTACCCCGAATTCCTACTTTGTGGACATACGGCACAGGGCACAAAAATGTTCTATGATACAGGTAGTTCATCGATGGATTATTCCAATCGAATGACCAGCCTGTGTGGGATATGCTTCCCCGGCGATGTAGTGCCATGACTTTTGGCAGGGATATGGAGGAACCCTTACCAAAACGAGCATACCAAAGGGAGCGATACGCCGCTGTGAGATTCAGGGGAGGAACGACACCGGGGAGAACTGGCGAACTGACACCGAAATGATACCGAAACACGACAATCTGATAGGGGGATAGTCTACCCTATCGCTGATACTTCGGGAGATTTTAGGCGGCTCTATGGCTGTAATTTTGCAGAAAATCGCCCCGAAACCATACACGAAAACGGGAGGAAGCGCAATATGCCGAGAATGAGCAAAAAGAGGAAGCATGAGCTTTCTTTTTACCTCAATGACCGGGGGCGTGTCACTTACAACGAATTATGCCGGAAATGCCAGCATGGGTGCAAGCAGAGCTTCCGGGCGGTTGTGATTGACTGCCCCCGTTATTTATCCAAACGAGCAAAGAAAAAGGAGGAACACACCGAATGAATTTTGAATTTATGACGATAGACACACCATTGCCGCCCTGTATGGCTTTTCCAAGAGCGTTGACAGGGTTTCCAGTCAGCAGCACCGCAAAGGTCATGTACTGCCGGATGTTGGACGCTATGCTCTCCAATGGGCAGGAGGACGAGAACGGAATCCTGTTTGTCTGCTTCCCTGTCACAGCCATTGCCGCAGTCCTGTCCCGCAGTCCTATGACGGTCAAGCGTTCTTTGAATGAACTGGAAAACGCCGGACTTATCATGCGGGTGCGTCAGGGCGTTGGAGAACCAAACAGGATTTATGTGCTGATACCGGGAAAGGAGGACGCTGCCCTTGCCTGATACCTCAAAGCTGGAAAAACTCAATCGGGAGTTGGAGAAAAGCGAAAAGAAACTGCGGAAAGCCATCAATGATGAAAAGGCATTGCAGCACCAGTTAAAGCAGCTTACCCGAAAGGAACGGACGCACCGGCTCTGTACTCGTGGCGGTATGCTGGAAAGTTTTCTGCAAGAGCCGGAACGCCTGACAGATGATGATGTCATGCTGTTGTTGAAACTCATTTTTCACAGGCAGGACACGCAGGAACTATTGAAAAAACTGCTGGAACGGGAGAAACCGGAAACCCCTTAGTTTACTAAGGGCGCAATTATACACCACCCAGAGGTTGGTGCATTGCGTTCTCCGAAGGCTCCTCGCCGGAGGGCTGTGATTTTCCGCAGTCATGGTCTGCTCCAAATCATACAGGGGACGCTACGCTTCCCCTGCGCTGGCTGCCGCCAGCTACCCTTTTGTGGACTTGCCATCTGGGGACACCTTGCGCTGCAAGCTGTTCCCATCTGACAAGTTTCATAAAATATGCTATCTTTTCGATAATCGATGAAGTATAATAAAGTCAGAAATAAATCAGGAATTTGAGGTCAAGGCTTAAACGGGAGGTTTATATGAAAAAATACCAATGTCCTTGCTGCGGATATTTTACCTATAATGTTCCGGCAAATGAAGATTGTGGGTATATCTGTCCCGTTTGTTTTTGGGAGAATGACCCGTTCATTGCTTCTGATAACGAACCAAGCGACTCTAATCATGGAATAACACTAAAAGAAGCAAAATTAAATTTCTCAACATTCGGAGCTTGTGAAAAAGAAATGGTGTGTTATGTCCGACTACCAAGAGATGATGAAAAAGAAATTTCATAGTAGTGTGTAAAGGAGAATCAAATGAAGCATAAAAAGTTTTTGTTAATTGCACTGATATGTTTAATCGGTATAGGTATTAGCTTTCTTTTGTTTTCTGCTCATAGACCATTCAAAAATTTAGAGGCAGCAGATATTACTTCGGCAAGTGTTCGGTTATCGCCACCTGATACAACAATTCAGATAGTAGAAACAGAGGAATTAGTATCATATCTCAATGAGGTAGTTATTTACAATAAGGACAACTCATATACAGAATATGACGGACAAGCAGTTATTTTCACTCTGTCTTTGGCAGATGGTTCTCAAGTGGAGATTATAGCATACAATCCATTTATTATAATTGACGGTATTGGTTATAAATGCAAATATGAACCTTGTGAAGCTCTTAATCATTATGCTAATGAGCTAATGACAAGAGAACCATAATTTTTAAGTGTACCATCTACCCATCGGGTCAACTTGTCCCGAACTTTTACAGCTAAATATCCGCCGCCCTCACAGCGGCACACCGAGCAGGAAATCTGAAAAAGGTCTCCTGCTTTTTTTCTGCCAAAATGAGGTGGTAAAACGCCACCCCATCCACCAATTACCGAAAGGAGGGACACGAAATGCCCTGCCCACACAACGAAATCACGATTGTTCAGCGCAGCCAGCGGCAGTCTGCGGTTGCCGCCGCTGCTTACCAAAGCGGCGAAAAGCTGTTCTGTGAATACGACCAGCAAGTGAAGCACTACCCGGAAAAGCGTGGTATTATCCACAATGAAATTCTGCTCCCGGCAAACGCCCCACGGTCGTATGCAGACCGCAATACCTTATGGAACGCCGCCGAAGCGGTGGAAAAGCAATGGAACTCCCAGCTTGCAAGGCGGTGGGTGCTTACCATCCCAAGAGAGATACCACCCGACCAGTATGCTGTCCTTGTCCGGGAGTTTTGTGAGCAGCAGTTTGTTTCCAAAGGCATGATTGCTGATTTTGCAATCCATGACCCCCATCCGCCGGGACACAATCCCCACGCCCATGTCATGCTCACTATGAGGGCAATGGACGAACATGGAAAATGGCTTCCCAAGAGCCGCAAGGTTTATGACCTTGACGAAAACGGGGAACGGATAAAACTTCCGTCCGGCAGATGGAAAAGCCACAAGGAGGATACGGTGGATTGGAACGACCAGAAGTATTGCGAAATCTGGCGGCATGAATGGGAGGTCATCCAGAACCGCTATCTGGAAGCCAATGACCGTCCGGAGCGTGTGGACTTGCGTTCCTATGCCAGACAGGGGCTTGATATTGTCCCCACTGTCCATGAGGGGGCTGCTGTCCGGCAGATGGAAAAGCGTGGTATCCAGACGAATATCGGAAACCTGAACCGGGAAATCAGAGCCGCCAACCGCCTGATGAAGTCCATCCGGCAGCTTATCCAAAACCTCAAAGGCTGGATTACCGAGCTGGGAGAAAAACGGAAAGAGCTGCTTGCACAAAAAGCGGCGGAGGAAGCGACACTTCTTCCCAATCTGCTGATGAAGTACATGGAGATACGAAAGGAAGAACGGAAGGACTGGACGAGGGCTGGACAGAACCGGGGGACTTCACAGGACTTAAAGGCAGTCAGCGAAGCCCTGTCCTATCTCCGGCAAAAGGGGCTTTCCACTGTGGAGGACTTAGAAGCGTTTCTGGAATCTTCCGGGAAATCAGCCGCAGATTACCGCAATCAGATGAAGCCAAAGGAAGCCCGAAGCAAAGTGATTGACGGGATTCTTGCCAGCCGGACAGACTGCAAGGAATGTAAGCCTGTCTATGAGAAGTACCAGAAGATATTTTTTAAGAAAACAAAGGAGAAATTCAAACAGGAACACTCGGAGGTTGCCCGGTATGAAAAAGCCGCCGCCTACCTTGCCAAGCACCCAGATGATAAGGACAGTACCCAAAAGGAGCTGCAAGAGGAGCAGGAAACGCTTCTGGAAGAAATCGCAGAGTTGAAAGTACCACTGACCGAGGTACAGGAGGATTTGAAGAAGCTGCGGGACATCCGCTACTGGGTACGGAAAGCCACACCCGGCACAGAGGAAAGTAAAGAGCCGCCTAAGAAGCAGCCCATCAAGGAAGTCTTGCAGGATAAGGCAGACGAGAAAAAGGCTCAAAGAACCGCCCCGGCACAGGCGAAACACAGACAACAGGATATGGAACTTTAACAGGCACTTGCCATTTTCAATCAGAGAATGTCAGGTGCTTTTCTTATTTTCAAGGAGGGATAGATTTGAATGTATTTGAAGCTGTGAAGCAGTCCGTCACAACAAGACAGGCTGCGGAGCATTATGGAATCCATGTAGGTCGGAACGGGATGGCTTGCTGCCCGTTCCATAATGATAAAACCCCAAGCATGAAGCTGGATCGGCGTTACCACTGCTTCGGCTGCGGTGCGGATGGGGATGTGATTGATTTTGCCGCCGCCCTGTATGGGCTGGCAAAGAAAGAAGCCGCCGTACAACTGGCAAATGACTTTGGGCTTTCCTATGAGGACTGGAAACCGCCGGGAAAGGCAAAAAAGCCCAAACCCCGGCAGAAATCCCCGGAGGAACAGTTTCAGGAAGCAAAGAACCGCTGCTTCCGTATCCTTGCCGATTATCTCCACCTGCTTCGGGCATGGAGAACGGAATATGCCCCGCACTCCCCAGAGGAAGCCTTTCATCCCCGGTTTGTGGAAGCCTTACAAAAGCAAGCCCATGTGGAATATCTGCTGGATGTGCTGCTGTTCGGGGAGACAGAGGAAAAAGCGGCTTTGATTGCGGACTACGGAAAGGATGTGATACAGCTTGAACAGCGAATGGCAGAGCTTGCAGCCGCAGACGCAGCAAGAACTAAAAAACACCATGAACGCCATGCAGCCGCCCCAGAGCATTGAGGAAATCAAGGCGGGGCTGGAAACCACCGAGAAAGGCGGTGTCCGCCAGAGCATACGGAACTGCCTGACCGTATTCCAGCGTGACCCTCTGCTTTCCGGGGCTATCGCATACAACATCCTGACCGACCGCAAGGACATCATAAAGCCCATCGGTTTTCACAGAGAAAGCACAGCCCTGAACGATACGGATATGAAGTATCTGCTTCTCTATCTGGAAGAAACCTATGGGCTTACCAATGAGAAAAAGATTGATAATGCCGTCGGGATTGTGGCGAATGAAAACAAGTACCATCCCATCCGGGACTACCTAAGTGCCCTTGTGTGGGACGGGACAGAACGAATCCGTTTCTGTCTGCGGCACTTTCTGGGGGCTGACGCAGACGATTACACCTATGAAGCGTTGAAGCTGTTCCTGCTGGGTGCAATCTCACGAGCCTTTCAGCCGGGGTGCAAGTTTGAAATCATGCTTTGTCTGGTAGGCGGTCAGGGGGCTGGAAAGTCCACCTTCTTCCGTCTGCTGGCAGTCCGGGACGAGTGGTTCTCCGATGATTTGCGGAAGCTGGACGATGACAATGTGTACCGTAAGCTGCAAGGTCACTGGATTATCGAAATGTCGGAAATGATGGCAACCGCAAACGCCAAGAGCATTGAGGAAATCAAGTCATTTTTAAGCCGACAGAAAGAGGTTTACAAGATACCCTATGAAACCCACCCAGCAGACCGCCCCCGTCAGTGCGTGTTTGGCGGCACTTCCAATGCCCTTGACTTCCTGCCCCTTGACCGTTCCGGCAACCGCCGCTTTATCCCCGTCATGGTGTACCCGGAGCAAGCCGAGGTTCACATTTTGGAGGACGAAGCCGCTTCCAGAGCCTATATCGAGCAGATGTGGGCAGAAGCGATGGAAATTTACAGAAGCGGCAGGTTCAAGCTGGCTTTCAGCCCTGCCATGCAGCGGTATCTCAAAGAACACCAGCGGGATTTTATGCCGGAGGACACCAAAGCCGGGATGATACAGGCGTATCTTGATAAGTACACCGGGAGCATGGTCTGCTCCAAGCAGCTCTATAAGGAAGCCTTGAACCATGCCTTTGACGAGCCGAAGCAATGGGAAATCCGGGAAATCAACGAGATTATGAACCAGTGCATTTCTGGCTGGCGGTACTTCCCGAACCCAAGAATGTTTTCCGAATATGGCAGACAAAAGGGCTGGGAGCGTGAAAACCCGGCAACGGACTCCGGCAACCCGTCTGAAAAAACGATGGACGGTTTTGTGGAGGTCACAGAACAGATGGAGCTTCCGTTCTGAAAATGGCAGCCCGTTGCACCCCCTGTTGCTATCCCGTTGCCGAGCCGGTTGCCGGGGAAAATCCCGAAACTATCGGCTTTTCTCCCCTATGACAACCAAAACAACAGAAAAATAAAAGAAAAGTATAAATAGTAACCATCGCCAGATTGAGATTGTTTGCAAGGTCTTTTGAAGCCCGTTGCCGGACTTCGTTGCCGACACCCTCTGTCTGGCTATTTTCATGTATGGAGGATAACTGCCTATGGCAAAAAACAAAACAGAGATTCATGTTACAACGGTATTTGACGGGGAACTGGACGCAACCGATGTGTTCGTCAGCCTGATTTCCCAGAAATACGGTAAGACAAATACGAAAGAATATCTTGCTAAAAGGAAAGATATGAGCTATAATGAAGATGAGGTTCAAAAGAGCCAGATACCGTCTGGATTGTGTGGGTAAATGGCTATGATGAACGAAATGGAATACAGAACAATCGGTTCGGCACTTGCCGGAGGGTATCGTGCAGCGGTCTATTGCAGGCTGTCAAAGGACGATGACCTGCAAGGCGAAAGTGCCAGTATCGCAAACCAGCGTGATATGCTGGAAAAATACTGCGAAAAGCAGGGATGGGAGGTTGTGGCAGTCTATCAGGACGATGGCTTCACAGGTCTTAATATGGAGCGTCCTGATTTACAGAGAATGTTGAGAGCCATTGAGCGCAGGCAAATCAACCTTGTCATCACGAAAGACCTCAGCCGACTGGGGCGTAACTATCTGCAAACCGGGCATTTGATTGAGGACTTTTTCCCAAGAAACGGTGTCCGCTATATCGCCATGAATGACGGTATCGACACCCTGCGGGATAACAACGATATTGCCCCGTTCAAGAATATCCTGAACGAGATGTACAGCAAGGATATTTCCAAGAAAGTCCATTCCTCTTATCTTCTGAAAGCGCAGAAAGGACAGTTTACCGGGTGTCTTGCCCCCTTTGGGTATCGGAAAGACCCAGAGGACAGAAACCATCTGCTCATTGACGAGGAAACCGCCCCGATTGTGCGGCTGATTTTCGGATATGCCCTGAACGGTCATGGTCCGAACTATATCCGCAGACGGCTGGAGGAAGAAAAAATCCCCTGCCCCACATGGTGGAACCGGGAACGGGGGCTTCGCAATACCCGCACCAAATGGGAAAAGAAAGACCCAGAAAACGGACGGTATATGTGGGACTTCTCCGTTATCAAAGACCTCTTGATGAATCCCGTCTACACCGGGGCGATTGCTTCCCAGAAAAAAGACTACCGTTTCAAAATCGGCACGATTGGAGAAAAGAAGCCGGAGGACTGGATTGTGGTGGAGGGACAGCATGAACCGCTGATTGACCGCATGAGCTTTGACATTGTGCAGAACAAGCTGAAATCCCGCCAGCGTCCGGGGCAGACCAATGAAATCAGCCTGTTTGCCGGACTGATAAAATGCGGCGAGTGTGGGAAGTCGCTGACGATACGCTACACAAACGCAAAACATCCCCAGCAGATTTATTCCTGCAAGACCTACAATGCCTTTGGAAAGAACCACTGCACCCAGCACCGGATTGACTATGACACCCTTTACAGCCATGTGCTGCGGAAAATCCGGGAATGTGCCAGAGCTGCCCTGATGGACGGGAAAGCGGTTGCCGACCGCCTGACTAATACCTGTGAAGCCGAGCAGCGGGAACAGCGGGAAGCAATGGAACGCTCCCTTACAAGGGACGAGGAACGGATTGAGGTTCTGGATAAAATGGTCATGCGGCTTTATGAGGATATGATTGCAGGGCGTATCAGTGAGCAGAATTTCAACACCATGCTGGAAAAGACACAGACCGAGCAAGCGGAGCTTAAAGCAAAAGTGTCCGAGGGCAGAAAGCGGCTGTCCGATGAAGTCCAGCTTGCCAATGACGCAAAACAATGGGTGGAAGCCATTCAGGAATACGCCAATATCACAGAGCTGGACGCAGCCACCCTCAACCGCTTAATCAAAGAAATCGTCGTGCATGAGCGCATTGACGAAGATAAAACAAGACACATTTCTATCGAAATTCATTTTAATCTCAAACCCATCCCAGAGGTGGAACAGGTCACTGCCTGACCTGTCCCGCCGGGACGGTTCTCTTAAAAACACCATATAGATTTTTTGTACGCCGCCGCCCGCCATCGAGCAGAGTTTTACACCTAATTGGGGATAAAACAGCTTATGGCGGGCGGCGGCGTGGCGCTGATCGGCATTACCCTCGTGCCGCTGCTGTCCGGTCTGTTCGGCTAATCGGCAGTTCGTTTGCTTCCCGTAAATCCACGGAGGGTGCCGCTTTCGGGCGGCATCCTCCCGAAAGGAGGGCAACCCTATGGATTTCTTATGGGATAAGATCACGGAATGGCTGAAAGAAATGCTCATCGGCGGTATCGTGAGCAATCTGTCCGGGATGTTCGATGCAACCAATCAAAAGGTTGCCGAGATCTCCGGTCAGGTGGGCTTATCGCCGCAGGCATGGAACGGCAGCATTTTCAGCATGATACAAAACCTGTCGGAAACCGTGATCGTCCCCATCGCAGGCGCAATTCTCGCCTTTGTGATGACGCTGGAGCTGATCCAGCTCATTACCGACAAAAATAACCTCAATGACATGGACACATGGATATTCTTCAAGTGGGCGTTCAAGTCCGCTGCCGCTGTCCTGATCGTGACAAACACATGGACGATTGTGATGGGCGTGTTTGACGCTGCCCAAAGCGTCGTTGCCAGCGCCTCCGGGCTGATTATCGGCGACACCAGCATCAACATTTCAAGCGTCATGGTGGGCATTGAGGATCGGCTGATGGAAATGGAGCTGGGGCCGCTCTTCGGCCTATGGTTCCAGTCTCTGTTCGTTGGCATTACCATGTGGGCGCTGACCATCTGCATTTTCATTATCACATTCGGAAGAATGATTGAAATATATCTCGTCACCTCTGTTGCCCCCATTCCGATGGCGACCATGATGGGCAAGGAATGGGGCGGCATGGGACAGAACTACATCCGTTCTCTGCTGGCGCTGGGCTTCCAAGCGTTTTTGATTATCGTCTGCGTTGCCATTTACGCGGTTTTGGTACAGAACATCGCGCTTGTGGGTGACATCATCTACGCCATCTGGACTTGCATGGGCTACACGGTGCTGCTGTGCTTCTGCCTGTTCAAAACGAGCAGCCTTGCCAAGTCCGTGTTCAATGCACATTAACGGGGGTGATACTATGCTGACGCTCACGCCCGTTACCCTTGCAACAGCGAACGCTTTTGTTAATGCGCATCACCGGCACCACAAGGCAACTGCTGGACATAAGTTTTCCATCGGCTGTGCCAAGGATGGAGAGCTTGTCGGTGTTGCAATCGTAGGCCGTCCGGTAAGCCGGTATCTGGATGATGGCTGGACATTGGAAGTCAATCGTCTTTGTACCACCGGCGAGAGAAACGCTTGCAGTATTCTCTATGCCGCATCTGCGCGGGCGGCAAAGGCAATGGGATACCGCAAGATCATCACCTATACGCTGGATAGCGAGAATGGCAGCAGCCTCCGCGCCGCTGGCTGGAGCTGTGCAGGCATGGCAGGCGGCAAATGCTGGACAGGCAGCCGCAAGCCCGCCTCCGCTTTGTACCCGGCGCAGATGAAACTTCGATATGAAAAGCTCTTATAAAGGGGGATTTCTATGGCCTATGTCAACGTCCCAAAGGACTTAACCAAAGTAAAAACCAAGGTGCTGTTCAACCTCACGAAACGACAGCTCATTTGCTTCGGAAGCGGCGCGCTCATCGGCGTACCGCTTTTCTTCTTGCTCAAGGGCAGCATCGGTACCAGCCCCGCCGCAATGGTGATGATGGTGGTGATGATCCCGGCCATGCTGTTCGCCATGTATGAAAAGAACGGTCAGCCGCTGGAGGTTGTCATCCGCAACATCTACCGCGTGTGCTTCCAGAGGCCAAAGCAGCGCCCGTATAAGACCAACAATTTTTATGCCGTTCTGGAGCGGCAAAACCAGTTAGACCGGGAGGTGTATCAAATTGTCCGAAAAGAAAAAGCTGACCCGCACCGAACGAAAACAGATCGAAGCCGCCATCGCAAGAGCGAACCGAACGGATAAGAAAGAAAAATCGGCGCAGGACAGCATCCCGTATCAGCGTATGTGGCCGGACGGCATCTGCCGTGTGACCGACACGCGCTACACCAAAACGATCCAGTATCAGGACATCAACTACCAGCTCTCACAGAACGAGGACAAGACCGCCATCTTCGAGGCGTGGTGCGATTTCCTGAACTACTTTGACAGCTCCGTGCAATTCCAGCTTTCCTTTGTGAACCTCTCGGCTTCGCAGGAAACCTTTGCACGGAGCATTTCCATTCCGCCCTGCGGGGACGAGTTTGACGGCATCCGCGCCGAGTACGCCGGTATGCTGCAAAATCAGCTTGCCCGCGGCAACAACGGCCTCATTAAGACCAAGTATCTCACGTTCGGCGTTGAGGCCGACAACCTCCGCGCTGCCAAGCCCCGTTTGGAGCGCATCGAAACCGACCTTCTGAACAACTTCAAGCGGCTGGGCGTTGTGGCTGCGCCGCTGAACGGCTTTGAGCGCCTGCACGTCATGCACGACATTCTGCGGATGGACGAGCAGGAGCCGTTCCGCTTTTCGTGGGACTGGCTGGCTCCCTCTGGGCTGTCCACTAAGGACTTTATCGCGCCCAGCTCCTTTGAGTTCAAGACCGGCAGGCAGTTTCGTATGGGTAAAAAGCTGGGTGCAATCAGCTTCGTGCAGATTCTGGCACCGGAGCTGAATGACCGGATGCTGGCCGATTTTCTGGATATGGAGAGCAGCGTCCTTGTCAATCTCCATGTGCAGTCCGTGGATCAGGTCAACGCCATCAAGACCGTCAAGCGCAAGATCACCGATCTCGACAAATCCAAAATCGAGGAACAGAAGAAAGCCGTCCGTGCAGGGTACGACATGGACATCATTCCAAGCGACCTTGCCACCTACGGCGCGGAGGCCAAGAAGCTGTTGCAGGATTTGCAGTCCCGCAATGAGCGAATGTTCCTGCTGACCTTCCTCATTCTCAACACGGCGGACACGCCCCGGCAGCTTGACAACAACATCTTCCAGACCTCCAGTATCGCGCAGAAGTATAACTGTGCGCTGACCCGGCTGGACTTCCAGCAGGAGGAAGGACTGATGAGCAGCCTCCCGCTGGGACTGAATCAGATCGAGATTCAGCGGGGCTTGACCACCTCCAGCGTGGCGATCTTCGTCCCCTTCACCACGCAGGAGCTGTTCCAGAACGGTTCGGAGGCGCTGTATTACGGCATCAACGCCCTGTCCAACAACCTTATCATGGTAGACCGGAAGCTGCTGAAAAATCCCAACGGCCTGATTTTAGGCACTCCCGGCAGCGGTAAGTCGTTTTCGGCAAAACGTGAGATCACCAATGCGTTTCTCATCTGCCCCAAGGATGACATCATCATCTGTGACCCGGAGGGCGAATATACACCGCTGGTGGAGCGTTTGCATGGTCAGGTCATTAAGCTGTCGCCCACCGGCAAGGGCTACGACGGTTCGCCCTGCTACATCAATCCGATGGACTTGAATCTGGATTACAGCGACGATGATAACCCGCTGAGCCTGAAATCCGACTTCATTCTGTCGCTGTGCGAGTTGATTGTCGGCGGCAAGGACGGGCTTGCCCCTGTGGAAAAGACCATCATCGACCGCTGCGTGCGCATCGTCTACCGGGACTACCTCAATGACCCGAAACCGGAGAATATGCCGCTGCTGGAGGACTTGTATAACGCTCTCCGTACGCAGGATGAAAAGGAAGCGCAGTACATCGCCACCGCTTTGGAAATCTACGTCACCGGCTCTCTGAATGTGTTCAACCATCACACGAACGTGGATGTGAACAGCCGCATCGTCTGCTATGACATCAAGGAGCTGGGCAAGCAGCTCAAAAAAATCGGGATGCTGGTGGTGCAGGATCAGGTCTGGAACCGTGTGACCATCAACCGCGCCGCCCATAAAACGACCCGCTACTATCTTGACGAGTTCCATCTTCTTTTGAAGGAGGAACAGACGGCTTCGTACAGCGTGGAGATTTGGAAGCGCTATCGCAAATGGGGCGGCATCCCCACCGGGATCACGCAAAATGTCAAAGACCTGTTATCCAGCCGCGAGGTTGAGAACATTTTTGAGAACAGCGATTTCATCTATATGCTCAATCAGGCCGCTGGCGACCGGCAGATTCTCGCAAAGCAGCTCAACATTTCGCCGCATCAGCTTTCTTATGTGACCCACTCCGGCGAGGGCGAGGGGCTGCTGTTCTACGGCAACACGATCCTGCCCTTCATTGACCACTTCCCGAAGGACACCGAGCTGTACCGCGTCATGACCACCAAACCGCAAGAGGTGGCGTCGGCATGAAAAGAGAACCGCGTTTGCAGTTTTCCGACGCCGATCTTGCCGAGCCGAAGCTGGAAAAGCCCATCAAGCGGGTAAAAAAAGCTGCGGCCAAGGCGGATAAGGCTCAGGCAAAAATCCCCAAGAAAACCGTGGTCAAAAAGGAACGCGGCTTTGATCCTGCCACCGGCAAGGTCAAAACGCAGCTCCGTTTTGAGGAAGTGGATAAGAAAAAGCCTCCCTCAAAGCTGACCCATGCCGTGCGGGATGCCCCCGCCAACCTTGTTCTCTCTCAGGTTCACCGGGAGGTGCGGCAGAGCGAGGATGACAATGTAGGCGTAGAGGCCGCGCACAAGGTAGAGCAAGCCGTGGAGAGCGGCGGGCGGCTGGTGCAGTCTGCCCACCGCGCCCATCAGCTCAAGCCTTATCGTGCTGCCATCCGTGCAGAGAAAAAGCTGGAACGAGTCAATCTTGACGCGCTCCAGAAGAAAGCAGAGATCGACAGTCCCACCAGCAATCCCGTTTCCAAATGGCAGCAGAAGCAGGCAATTAAGAAGCAGTATGCCGCTGCCAAGCACAATCAGGCGGCGCAGACTACGGCAAAGGCGGCAGAGAATACCGCCAAGGCCGCGAAAAAGGCCGCTGAAAAGGCTGAGAAAGCGGGCAAATATGTGTGGGAACACCGGCGCGGCTTTGCCATTGCCGCCGCAATTCTGCTGATGCTGGCATTTCTGCTCAACGGCCTGTCCTCCTGCTCGGTGATAATGGATGGCGTCGGCTCCGGGATCGCGGCCAGTACCTATCCATCGCAGGACGCCGATATGCTGAGCGCGGAGGCGCAGTATTGCGCGATGGAAGCCGAGCTTCAGCACTACCTCGACACCTACGAAAGCACCCATGACTACGATGAGTACCACTTTGATCTGGACACCATCGAGCATGACCCCTATGTACTCATTTCCATAATTACGGCGCTGCATCAAGGGGAATGGACGCTGGATGAGGTGCAGGGTACGCTCCAGATGCTCTTTGACCGCCAGTACATTTTGACCGAAGATGTGGTGGTGGAAACCCACTACCGCACAGAAACCGACACATGGACGGACGCGGACGGCAACACCCATACGGACACCTATCAGGTTCCGTATGACTACTACATCTGCACGGTCACGCTGGAAAACTTCAATCTCTCTCATGTTCCCGTCTACATTATGAGCGAAGAACAGCTCGGAATGTACGCCACCTACATGGCCACCCTCGGCAACCGTCCCGACCTGTTCCCCGGTTCAGGCTACATCGGCAAGTATGTGGAGGGCAGCTATACCGACTACGACATTCCCCCGGAGGCGCTGGACGATGAGGTATTCGCCGCCATTATCAAGGAAGCGGAAAAATATCTCGGCTACCCCTACATTTGGGGCGGCAGCAGTCCCTCTACCTCATTTGACTGTTCGGGCTTCGTCAGTTGGGTCATCAATCATTCCGGTTGGGATGTGGGCAGGCTGGGAGCGCAGGGGCTATACAATATCTGTACGCCCGTACCCTCTGCCAATGTCAAACCGGGCGATCTGGTGTTTTTCACCGGAACGTATGATACCCCCGGTGTCAGCCATGTGGGTATCTACGTCGGCAACAATATGATGATCCACTGCGGAGATCCGATCTCTTATGCAAACTTAAATTCAAACTATTGGCAGTCCCATTTCTACCGCTATGGGCGCTTGCCGTAAAGGAGAGTGAACGATATGAACCCGAAAATTATGAAGCTCCGTGGAGAGCTGGAGAAGAACAAAGGCAAAATCTCTGATCTGCAAGGCCGCAACCGCGAGCTGGAAAAGCAGATTCGTGAGCTGGAGGACACCGACATCATCGGCATGGTGCGTGAGAACGGCATGACGATGGAGCAGTTTGCCGAGCTGTTCCGCCGTATGCAGGCCGCGCCTGCACCGGCCACTTCGGAAAAGGAGGCGTTGAACCATGACTAAGAACACACCACGCATTTTTATCAGCCTGCTGCTGATGCTCCTGTGCATCGGGATTCTCCCCGTTTCTGCCTTTGCCAGCGACGGTGATTATCCTGATGATGCGCTGCCCACCGCCGAAAGCAGCGCCGCAGACGCACAGGAAACAAAACAGATCGGCACGGTCACGACCAACGGCGGCAACCTGAACGTCCGCACCGGCGCGGGACTGGACAATACCGCGTTTGCGCAGCTCCCCAACGGCACGGTGGTCGATGTGATTGGCAGGGACGGCGATTGGGTAAAAATCCTGCTGCCCGCCCGCGCGGGCTATGTGTACGGCAGCTATCTGACCGTCACCGACGCCGCCGACAGTACCGTGAGCATCGGCGGCATTACGCTTCCGTTTGATGAAAAGGAACTGGCCGACCTCTGGCAGCTTCTTCTCGGCGGCATGGCAGACGGCAGCGATGCGCTGACACCGGACGGCAATCTGACGCTGATCGACGATATTGGCACCAGCACCAAGGCAGGAAAACAGTTCATTACGCTGGAAAGCAAGAACGGCAATACATTTTACCTGATTATTGACCGTGACGATGAGGGCGAAGAAACCGTCCACTTCTTGAATCAGGTGGATGAGGCCGACCTGATGGCGCTGACCGGCGAGGAAGAAACGCCTTCCGTCTGCTCCTGCACCACCAAATGCGTGGCCGGTACGGTCAATACATCCTGCCCCGTCTGTGCGGTCAACATGACCGAGTGCGTGGACAAGGAGGCAAAGCCCGAAGTCCCCGCTGACCCGACAGAACCCGCCGCCGAGGAACCGGAGAAAAAGAGCGGCGTGGGCGGCATCCTCGTCGTCCTGCTGATCGTCGCGCTGGGCGGCGGTGCAGCGTTCTACATCTTCAAGCAGAAAAAGGCCAAGCCGCAGACCAAGGGCAGCGCCGATCTGGACGATTATGACTACGGTGAGGATGAGGACGAATACGAGTTTGAGCCGTATGAGGACGAACCGGAACAGGATACTACGGAGGACACAGACGCATGAGATATTTCACCAACAATCCGCTGGAACGCCTGATGGTGCAGAAGCCGAAAGCAGCGCGGGAGGACAGCCCTCCCGACGCTGCCAAGGAACACTTCTGCTACGGCTGCAAGCGTTTCGGACAGAGCTGCGTTCGCCCCTGCTACCGTGACGTAAAGAGAATGGAGGCTGCACCATGCGCCTTGTGATCGCCGAAAAACCCTCCGTGGCGCAGAGCATCGCCGCCGTGCTGGGTGCTAAATCACGGCATGACGGGTATCTGGAGGGCGGCGGGTACATCGTGTCGTGGTGTTTCGGGCATCTGGCAGAGCTGGCCGACGCCGCCGTTTACAATGCCGATGATGCCAAATGGACGCTGGCGGCGCTGCCCATCATTCCTACCTCGTTCCGCTTCATCGTCCGCTCTGAAAAGCAGCAGCAGTTTGACATTCTGCGGGAGCTGATGCGCCGGGAGGATGTGGCAGAGGTGGTCAACGCCTGCGACGCTGGGCGCGAGGGTGAGCTGATCTTCCGCACGGTTTACTGCCTTGCGGGATGCTCCAAGCCGATTCTGCGGCTTTGGATTTCTTCAATGGAGGATGATGCCATCCGCAGCGGCTTCCAGCAGCTTAAGTCTGGGCGCGACTATGACGGCCTGCATCAATCCGCCCTGTGCCGCGCCAAGGCCGATTGGCTGGTTGGTATCAACGCCACGCGGTATTTCTCCCTGACGTATGGCCGCACATTGAATATTGGGCGCGTCATGTCGCCCACGCTGGCGCTGCTGGTACAGCGCGTGGCGGAGATCTCCGCATTTGTGGCAGAACCGTTCTACACCGTTCAGCTCGATTGCGGCTTTCCCGCCACGACAGGCCGAATGAAGGACAGGAAGGACGCCGACGCCATCGCCAACGCCTGCAAGGGCAAGACAGTAACCGTCAAAAGCGTGGAGCGCAAGGAAAAGTCTGAGAAAGCGCCCGCGCTCTACGATTTGACCTCCCTCCAGCGCGACGCCAACCGCGTTCTCGGCTACACCTCTCAGCAGACCCTCGACTATCTCCAAGCGCTCTATGAAAAGAAGCTCTGTACCTACCCGCGCACCGACAGCCGCTATCTGACCGACGATATGGAGGGCAGCGTCCCCGGCCTTGTCGCCGCCGCTGCCGCTGTCTGCGGCATGGAGAAGCCGCCGACCATCTGCGCCAAGCAGGTATGCAGCAGTAAAAAAGTCACCGATCACCACGCCATTGTTCCCACCATCAGCGCGGAAAAGGTAGATATAGCCTCTCTGCCGCTGGGCGAACGCGAGGTGCTGAAGCTGGCGGCAAGGGGCTTGCTTCGTGCGGTGGATGAACCACATCGCTACGCAGAAACGGTCATTACGGTGGACTGTGCCGGTCAGAGCTTCACCGCCAAGGGCAAAACCGTCCTTGCTCCCGGCTGGAAGCGCTATGAGCAGGAGCAGGCAGAGGCAGCGCCCGCGCTGCCAGTGGTGACGGAGCAACAGACGCTTTCCGTATCTGCCGCATCGGTCAAGACCGGAAAAACCACGCCGCCCAAGCATTTCACCGAGGATACGCTGCTGGCTGCGATGGAGAACGCGGGCAAGGAGGATATGCCAGATGATGCCGAGCGCAAGGGCATTGGCACCCCGGCGACCCGTTCCGGTATCATTGAAAAGCTGGTGTCCTCCGGTTTTGTGGAGCGCAGGAAGTCCAAGAAGATCACAAATCTGCTGCCCACCTCCACCGGCACGGCGCTTATCACCGTTCTGCCCGAACAGCTCCAGTCTCCGCAGCTCACCGCTGAATGGGAACACCGCCTGAAAGAGATCGAGCGCGGCGAAATCGCCCCGGACAGCTTCATGGATGGGATCGCCGCCATGCTACATGAGCTGGTGCAGACCTACAAACCCATCCCCGGTACGGAAGTCCTGTTCCCCTCCGGGCGTGAGGTAGTCGGCAGGTGTCCCCGCTGCGGAGCCGAAGTGACGGAATCGCAGAAAGGCTTTTTCTGTGAGAACCGCACCTGTTCCTTTGTTCTCTGGAAAAACAGCCGCTTTTTCACCGCCAAGAAAAAGGTGCTGACGAAATCTCTTGCCGCTGCGCTTTTGAAAAATGGCCGCGCCCCGCTGAAAGGCTGCTACTCCGAAAAGACAGGGAAAACCTATGATGCCAGCGTTCTTTTGGAGGATGATGGGCAACGCGCGGGCTATAAGCTGGTGTTCGACAATGGCTGATGCGCCGCGTATGGATCACAAGCAGCTCCGCCGCGCCAAGAAGCTCATTCGGAAGCTCTGCTGTAATTACGATCACGGCAACTGCCTCGCGCTGGATGATGGAGAGCCTTGCGTCTGCGTACAGGGTATTTCCTACTCGCTGCTGTGCAACTGGTTCCGAAACGCGGTACTTCCCGCCGACCATGAGCTGCTGGCCGACTTGATGCGGGAAAGGCCGGGAAAGCGCTGCGCCGTCTGCGGTAAGCCGGTCTATTCTTCCTCCAATCGCACCAAATATTGCCCCGCCTGCGCCAAGCAAGAGCGTCGAAAGCAGGACGCCAAACGGAAGCGTAAACAATACTGGAACCTCCGCAAATAGAGACTGGGAAAGCCCCGTGCCGCAAGGCTTTTTCCATGCCGGATTGCAAGTGGCTGCGTCATTCTATCCGCAAGCGCAAAAACGGCCTCTATCTGCGGAGAATTGCCCCTGTGCAGGATGTGTTTTCTTCTGCGCAGGGGCGCTATTTTTTCTGAAAGGAGATCATCATGGCTGAAAAACAAACCAACAAAGACCGGATGCGGGAGATCGTTGACAGCATCGAAAATGGCATCAAGGAGCTGTTCGAGAGCGATAAGTACCGGAAGTACCTTGCCACCATGAGCCGCTTTCACCGCTACTCGGTCAATAATACCATGCTCATCTATATGCAGCGCCCCGACGCCACCCATGTGGCGGGCTTCAACAAGTGGCGCGATCAGTTCGGCAGGAACGTCCTGAAAGGCGAAAAAGGCATCCGCATCATCGCTCCTACTCCCTATAAGAAAAAGGTCGAGGAAATCAAGACCGACCCGGAAACCAACGCGCCGATACTGGATGCAGACGGCAAGGCCATCATTGAGGAAAAGGAAATCCGTATTCCCATGTTCAAGGTGGTATCCGTCTTTGACGTGTCGCAGACTGCGGGAAAGCCCTTGCCCCAGCTTGCCGCCGATCTGAGCGGCAATGTGCAGCAGTATGAGGTTTTCATGGAGGCGCTGCGCCGTGCTTCTCCCGTTCCGATGGAGATAAAGCCCGTTGCGCGGGATACGGACGGCTTTTTCAGCATTAAGGCGCAGAGCATCACCATCCGCGCCGGTATGAGTGAGGTGCAGACGGTATGCGCCGCCGTCCATGAGATTGCCCACGCCAAGCTCCACGACTACGAACACATGACGGAGTTTGCGGACGATGGTGAGACGATCCTTGTCCCCGGCGAAAAGAGCCGCAACACCGAGGAGGTCGAGGCCGAAAGCATCTCCTATGCGGTCTGCCAGTATTACGGCATTGAAACGGGCGAAAACAGCTTCGGCTATATCGCCACATGGTCAAAGGGCAAGGAGCTGAAAGAGCTTCGCGCCAGTCTGGAAACCATCAACAAGACGGCTTCCGAGCTGATTACGGACATTGACCGGCACTTTGCGGAGATTTGCAAGGAGCGCGGCATAGACCGGGAGAATTTGGCCGCTGCGGAGCAGCCAAGCGTGGAAGCGCCAGAGGCGGAAAAGCTCTACATGGTGGACAACGACAAATACATTCACGTTCAGCGCAGCGACACAGGCATTGATTACACCATCTATGACGCCGGTTCCGCAAAAGTGTTGGATGGCGGCGTACTCGACGGCACCGAACAGCAACTGCCCACAGCGGCTCTTGAAATTTGCAAGCTCCACAACATTGGCGGTGCTGCGCCGATCCGCCTTGCGTCGCTGGAGCTGTTGAAAGACTTGCAGGAGGCAAACGAGCTGCCCCTCAGTGCTGGGGAACAGATCACCGGAGCAGTCGCTGTTCCCACCGATGCGGCAGATAATATGCTCCCGGAGCTGGAACAGGCCGTCCCGATGCCTGACCCCACGCTGACGGTGGACGATATGCGCAGCTATGGGTATCTGGACGGCGATATGCTTCCGCTTTCCAAGGATCGGGCGATGGAGCTGCTGGAGCATGACATCACGGTTTATATGCTCTATCCCGACAACGCCGAGGAAATGGTCTTTGAAGCCGAGGACATCATCAAGCACGACGGAATGTTCGGCGTCACAAGACCGGATTGGGATGCGGTCAATGGCCATATTCCTCCCCGCGATGTGGAGCAGCGTTTTTTGAACAGTCCCACCGATTCTATGGCGATCTACCAACTGCGCCGGGATGCGCCGGTGGAGCTTCGTTTTGCCAATCTCGGCAGTCTGGCCGCGCCGCCTGACCCTGCCAACTATGAAGCTGTCTATACCCGTGAGGTGTACCCGGACGATGATACCGGCAGAATCCTTGAAAACTTCTACTACATTTTTAACGACGAGCGCCCCGGCGATTTTGTGGGACACAGCCTCTCCGTCAGTGACATCGTTGCGCTGAAACAGGACGGCAAGGTATCCTATCACTACTGTGACAGCATGGGATTTCAGGAGCTGCCCGCCTTTCAGAAACCGGAGAATTATCTGAAAGCCGCCGAGATGTCGATGGAAGATGATTACGGCATGATCGACGGCATTATCAACAACGGCCCCAAACAGCCCACCGTCGCCGACCTTGAAGCACAGGTCAAGGCCGGTATGTCCATCTCCTTGATGGATTTGGCAGAGGCGGCACACCGGGAAAAGAAGAAATCTGTGCTGGAGCAGCTCAAAAGCCAACCGGCCCAAGAACGTCCACACAAAACAGCGCCCAAAAAGAGCGCGGAAAAGGAGCTTTGATATGAACATCACCTTTGAAGAACGCCAGCTTATGAGCCTCTACAACACCGGCACCCGCACGGGCTTGATCGCGGCGCTGGAGGAAATGCGCGGCTACCTCGCTGCGGATGAAACGGAGCTGCGGGAGCTGACGGACAGCGCCATCGCAAAGCTGCGCAGGATGAGCGACGCGGAATATGACGCGCTCGACCTGTTCCCCGATTTTGAAAAGGAGGATATGGATGCCGAGTAAAGTACAGCTCTATGCGCAGATGGCAGACCGCACGGCGGAGCAGATCACGGGAAGCTACCAGAAGTGGACGGCATTTCTGACCACCGCCGCAAGGCTGTATAAGTACCCCTACAATGAACAGCTCATGATTTTCGCCCAGCGCCCGGAAGCCACGGCCTGCGCGGAATACGACCTTTGGAATAAGCAGATGCGCCGCTATGTGCGGCGAGGCAGCAAGGGCATCGCCCTTGTGGATACCAGCAGCGACCAACCCAAACTCCGATATGTATTTGATGTTTCCGACACCAGCGGCGGCGAGAACTCTCGCCGCCCTTATCTTTGGGAATACCGGCAAGAGCATCGTGAGGTGGTATCTGCGGCGCTGGAACAGCGCTTTGACGTTTCCGGTGAAAACGGACTTGCCGATCAGATGGAGCGTGTGGCGGCGCAGCTTGTAGATGAATACTGGCACGACAACTGGCGCGATATTGTCGGCATCGTTGACGGTTCCTTTCTGGAAGGTTATGATGATTTCAACATCGGAGCCGCTTTTCGGAACGCCGCCGTTGTCAGCACCACCTATGCGTTGCTGTCCCGCTGCGGGATGCAGCCGGGAGATTACTTCGAGCATGAGGATTTTCTGAACGTCTTTGATTTCAACACCCCTCAGACCGTCTCCGCCCTTGGAACGGCCATCAGCCAGTCCAGCGAGCTGGTGCTGCGGCAGATCGAAATCACCATCAAGAATTACGAGCGCGAGAAACTCGCGGAAAGGAGCGAAAGCCATGAGCGAACTGACCTACACCCGCAGCGGGGATTATCTGATTCCCGACCTGAGCCTGACCGAGCAGCCGCAAGCCCCGCTGGGCAAGTACGGCAGGATGCGGAAGGATTACCTGAAGGAGCATCGTCCGGTGCTGTGGAACAGCCTGCTGCTGTCCGAGAAGCTGTACCCCCATCTGCGGGAGATCGACGAGGCGGCGAACAACCGGCTGGAACAGATGATGCCGGAGCTGATGAAGTCGGCGGGCGTGACGGAATCGCTGAAAGCCAGCGACCCGATGAAGTGGGTAGGGCTGATGAACACGCTGAAAGCGCAGGCCGAGGAAACGATCCTCACGGAACTGGTGTTCAGCTAAATATGTTCGATGCCCCTGCTGGGGCGCAGATGTCCTTCTTTCCCTCAGAGGCAGAACAAATTCAATCCATCGCAGAAGCGGAGAGTGTAACACCCTCCGCTTTTTCTATGTTCATTTCTCAGGATGATATTGACCACATCCTGCGCGCGGGCGGTAATGCGGATGCAGCGCGGATGAAAATTGCTGCGGAATTCTCCAAGCAAAAACCTTTAGAGGATCGCGCGGCATTTCTGAAAGCTCTTTACTACGGCGGCAACGGCCTGATTACGGATAACGGCAGGTTTTCCGCATGGTACGGGGACGATGGTATCCATATTGCAACCGGAGATACCTCTCGCTATCTTCGTTCTGCCCAAGTGATAGGCTGGGCAGATGCGGCGGAGCGTATTGAGGAACTTCTGGACGGCGGCGCATTTGCCACCAATCTTGAGGTCACGGAAGCCCCGCGCTATGAGCGGCTGGGTATTGCTGTGGATGTCTGGAACCTTTATCACGATTTCTCGGATGAAGCAAAGTCGCTGGGGTATCTGTCCTGCTTGGGTAATATCCATAGCACCAGCTTTCCAGAGGAAACGGAGCGTCTGACGGACGATCTGCTGAATCCGGCGTTCCGGGATAGTCTCCTGTCAGAATACAAGGTATTCATGGACGCCTACCGCGAAAACCGTGCGCTGCTGCGCTTCCATTACCACAAGTCGCAGACACTTCTCACACGTTTGGAAGATCTGTCCCTTCCACGAAAGGAATTCCGTTCCGATATGGCGGCTATTCCAGCAACCGGCAGGTTTATCACCGAAGATGAAATTGCGGCTTCTCTTGCAAACGGGAGCAGTTTTGAGGGTGGAAAGACCCGCATCTATGCGTTTTTCCAGACTTCGCACACCCCCAAGGAGAATGCCGATTTTCTGAAAAAGGAGTACGGCATCGGCGGGCATACCCATGCCGTATCCAGAGAAAGCGGCAGCTATGAAGATCACGGCAGCAAAGGCATCACGCTGAAAAAAGCGGGCTGCGCGGATGTTCAGATGAATTGGAACAAGGTCGCTTCGCGCATCTCGGAGCTGGTTCGGTTGAACCGCTACCTTACGCCGGATGAGCAGGCAGCCTATGACAAGGAAATGGCGCAGGACGCCATGCGGAACGCGGTTTATAACGACTATAACGACGTAAAGGCGGCGTACCCCGATGAAATTGTGCTGTATCAGGTTGGGGACTTCTTCGAGCTGTATGGCGAGGATGCGCGGGCAGTTGCAGATGATCTCAGCCTTGAGCTGACGCGCCGCAATTTGGAGGGAGTAGGCCGTGTTACCATGTGCGGCTTCCCTGCAAAGGATTTGGAGAAATACGTTGAAAAGCTGCGGGAAAAGCATGATGTAACAATTTCGCGCATTGGCGATTCCAGCCATGAACACACGGCATATACGCTTCCGTCCATCGACCACGAGGCAGAACAGGCCATCAATGCCTATGAAGCGGAGTTCGGCGCGGATGGGACGCGGGTGTTCCGCGACCCCGCCGCCGAGCTGCCACCACAGCCTACCGCGCGAGAGCTGTTTGACGGGTACAAGCTGACCGTTGGCAGCGCGCTTTCCAAAGATACGGCTTTTGTCAATGCCTGCCGCAATTCAGACCGCCAGAACGCTTATCTGGAGGGTGCGGACGCTATCCGTCGTATTGTCACGGCATCTGATGATCTCCAGCTTGTCCGCCTGTACTTTGATATGCCTGCGTTCCATAACCGGCTGCATCAGGAGCTTTTGGAGGAACTGTATCCCACGCTGGCAGCGACGGTCGCACCATCTCCCTATCAGATTACACAGGAGGACATTGACAACGCGCTTCTGGATTGGCACGACAACCTAAAGGGCAAGCAGGAAGTCGCACTATATATGCAGGCGCATGGGCGAGAACGCAGCACCGCCGCATGGCTGGCTGCAAAATATGGCTGGGAAGATAGCAAAACCCCCATGTATATCCATGTAGGAAACGCCGAGCCGGTGACGCTCACATGGGCGCAGGTACAGCGGCGGTTGGCACAGCTCATCCGCGAGAATAAATTTTATGATGAGAATGAGCGACTGCGGTTATTTTCACCTGACCGATACTCCATTCGTCTGCATCCCGGCGAGGGCGGAATTACCGGCATTTGGGATGAGGTGTTGGAACGGTTCTGCGGAGATGGGGAACAAACGCTCCGCTTTGCAGAACAGAATAACGCCATTGCTTACTTGGATGGCATCAAACGGGATATGGGAATTGAGCTATCCCCTCCGGCGTTTACAACACCGCTTGGCTATACCTATCATATTGGAGATCGCATTTCATCCATAGAGTTAGACCACATAGCAGCAGTCGGCGTTATCGCGCGTGTAGATGAAGATCACGTCTGGCACACGTTACCGAACGTACCCGGACAGGAACCTGTCAGCATCGACCGCAATTCCTTTGAACGCTACCTCGACACCAGATATTTCGAGGTTTCTGAACCGGAGCCGCAGCGCGTCATTGCGGCGCAGCACACAGAACAGCCAACCCCGGAGACGCTGCAAGCGGTTCAAAACCTTGTGGGTCAGCGCGTAGAAATTGACGGTACGCTCTATACTATTGATTCCGCAGATGAAACTGTCGCGCATCTCAGCAACGTTCCATCATCCAGCGAGAACAATCACGAGCCGGAACACAGAACCGAGCCGCTTTCCGCTGTCCTCACACGAATCACAGATCAGGGGCGCGAGCTTGCGCCGAATGTTTCGGCATACCAGGCGCTTTGTGCAGAACATCCCGAAAAGCTCGTCGGTGTCCGCGTCGGAGAACGGCTGCTTTTTTATGGCGCAGACGCAGAGCGAGCCGCCAGCGCTTTGAATCGCCGCCTGCTGCAACGCGATATTCCCGGTATGGGCGAAACCGCTGTGACCGGCTATGATTTTGGACAATGGGCAAGCGCCGCGAAACGGCTGCTGGAGCATGGGCACAGCTTCGTGCTTGCGCAGCCGGATGAAACCGGCGGCTATGAAATTTTTAACGAGGCAGATGCCAAGGAGTATATCCCCATTGGCATGGAGCTGGAGATCGACGGACGGAAGTTTGTCATTGACAGCGTAAATTTCGGCACGGATGAAGTATCTCTGCGCGATGTGACTTTTCAAAACAGGCAGGGCTTTCCCATCTTCCGCGCTGAACACATTGCGTTTATACGCTCGTTTGTTGAAGAGCAGGAACGGGAGCAGCCGCAGCCTGTCACCAAACCCGTCGCGTTCTATCCTGCCGAGAAAACGCACTTGCCCTACGACATAGAAATCCAAACGCTGCACATCCCGGAACCGGAGCATGACCCGCCCTCTGCGGAACCTGTCGAGCCTGAACCGCCCGCCATGAGCGAGGAAGAAACTCTGATTCTGGAGCAGGAAGGGCGCGCGGCGCTTTCGGAAATGGGCGAGTTTGTGCCTGATTTTGATGATGCCATCTCTCAGGCCGAGATCGACGAGCCTCCCGTACACCGTCCTGCGGTATCCATCCCCATTGACGGCGAGTGGCAGGACTTTCACAGCGTTGCCGCTGCGGAGCAGGCCGCTTACGCTGACTTCAAGGCGGCAAGCCACCGCGACGCGCAGAATTTCCACATCACCGATGATGCCCTCGGCGTCGGCGGCGCAAAAGCAAAGTTTCGGGCAAATATGGCGGCTATCCAACTCCTGCAAGAGCTGGAGTTTGAGGGCTTACAGGCCAGCCCGGAGCAGCAGGAAATCCTCTCCCACTATGTGGGCTGGGGCGGTCTTGCGGATGCCTTCGACGAGAATAAGCCAAACTGGTCGGACGAGTTTGCAGAGCTGTACGCCACACTCTCCCCGGAGGAATACGCTGCGGCCAGAGCGTCCACGCTGAACGCCCACTACACCAGCCCCACCGTCATCAAGGCGATCTATGAAGCGGTCGGCAATATGGGCTTCCAGAGCGGTAACATTCTGGAGCCGTCTATGGGCGTCGGCAACTTTTTTGGCCTGCTGCCGGAGCAGATGCAGGGCAGCAAGCTCTACGGCGTGGAGCTGGACAGCATCACCGGACGTATTGCCAAGCAGCTTTATCCCAAGGCGGACATTACCATCGCGGGCTTTGAAACAACGGACAGAAAAGACTTTTACGACCTCGCCGTGGGCAACGTCCCGTTCGGACAATATCAGGTAGATGACCGGGCTTATAACAAGCTCGGTTTTTCCATTCACGACTACTTCTTTGCCAAAACCCTCGACCAAGTGCGTCCGGGCGGCGTGATCGCGTTTGTGACCTCCCGTTACACGATGGACAAGCAATCGCCCGAAGTCCGCAGGTACATCGCGCAGCGGGCGGAGCTGCTGGGTGCCATTCGTCTGCCCAACAATGCGTTCCGCGCCAACGCCGGTACGGATGTGGTTTCGGACATTCTCTTTCTCCAAAAGCGTGACCGTCCCATTGAGATCGAACCGGATTGGGTACACCTCGGCCAGAACGAGGATGGCTTTGCCATCAACCGCTATTTTGTTGACCACCCGGAGATGATTTTAGGCAGGCAGACCTCCGAAAGCACCCAATACGGCAAGCAGGATTTCACCGTTGTCCCCATTGAGGGGCTGGCGCTTGCAGATCAGCTTCATGACGCCGTGAAAAACATTCGCGGCACCTATCAGGAGGCGGAACTGCCAGAGCTGGGCGAGGGCGAACAGATCGACACGTCCATCCCCGCAGACCCCAATGTGAAAAACTACTCCTACACCGTGGTGGACGGCGAGGTGTACTACCGGGAAAACAGCCGCATGGTCAAACCGGAGCTGAACGCCACCGCCGCCGAGCGTGTCAAGGGCATGGTCGCGCTGCGGGATTGCGTGAATGAGCTGATTGCCCTGCAAATGGACGAGTACAGCGCAGAAAGCCGGATTCAGGAAGCGCAGACCGAGCTAAACCGCCTCTATGATGCGTTCTCCGCAAAACACGGCCTAATCAATGACCGTGCGAACCGTCTTGCGTTCTCTGACGATTCCTCATACTATCTCCTGTGTTCACTGGAAGTGCTGGACGACGACGGAAAGCTGGAGCGCAAGGCGGATATGTTCCACAAGCGCACCATCAAGCAGCAGCGCAGCGTAGATTCTGTGGATACCGCCAGCGAAGCTCTTGCTGTCTGCATCGGAGAAAAAGCCTGCGTCGATCTCGACTTTATGGCCTCCCTCATGGGCGGCAGCGAGAAAATCCCGCAGATCGTTGAGGATTTGAAGGGCGTCATTTACAAGGAACCCAACAGCGGCCCATTTGACTTGCAGGACGGCGGCGAGCATTGGGCGAAGGGCTGGCAGACGGCGGACGAATATCTCTCCGGCAACGTCCGGCAGAAGCTCCGCACCGCGCAGCGCGTGGCAGCGCACGACCCATTCTTTGCCGGAAATGTGGATGCCCTGATTGCCGCACAGCCGAAAGACCTTGAAGCCAGCGAGATTGAGGTGCGGCTGGGTGCGACATGGCTTGACAAGAAGTACATCGAGCAATTCATGTATGAAACCTTTGAAACGCCCCGCTATCTGCGCGGACAGATCGAGATCAGCTATGTCCCGTACACCGCAGAATGGCAGGTTTCCCGCAAGAGCATGGTGCGCTACAACGACGTGGCGGCATTCACCACCTACGGCACAGACCGTGCCAGCGCCTACCGGCTGCTGGAGGATGCGCTGAATCTCCGCGACATTCGTATCTACGATACCATTGAGGATGCAGACGGACGGGAGCGCCGTGTCCTCAACGCCAAGGAAACCACCCTTGCCGCGCAGAAGCAGCAGCTTATCCGGGATGCGTTCAAGGACTGGATTTGGAAAGACCCGGAGCGCCGCGAAACGCTGGTACGGCAGTACAACGAGGAAATGAACAGCACTCGTCCCCGCGAGTATGACGGCAGCCACATCGTTTTCTCCGGTATGAACCCGGAAATTACCCTCCGAGAGCATCAGAAAAACGCCATCGCCCATGTGCTGTACGGCGGGAATACGCTGCTGGCACACGAAGTTGGCGCGGGAAAAACCTTTGAAATGGTAGCCTCTGCGATGGAATCCAAGAGGTTGGGACTGTGCCAGAAATCCATTTTTGTCGTGCCGAACCATCTGACGGAACAGTGGGCATCCGAGTTTCTGCGGCTCTACCCTTCGGCCAACATCCTTGTCACTACCAAGAAGGACTTTGAAACCCACAACCGCAAGAAATTCTGCGCCCGTATCGCCACCGGCGACTATGACGCTGTTATCATCGGCCACTCGCAGTTTGAGCGTATTCCCATCAGCCCGGAGCGGCAGGAGCGGCTCCTTCATCAGCAGATTGAGGAAATCACCGATGGCATTCAGAATACCAAGCTCGCAGGCGGCAATAGCTTTACCATCAAGAGCTTGGAGCGCACGAAAAAGGGGCTGGAGGCGCGGCTGAAAAAGCTGCAAGCCAGCGACCGCAAGGATGATGTGATTTACTTTGAACAGCTCGGCGTAGACAGGATGTTCGTGGACGAGTCGGACAATTACAAAAACCTTTTCCTCTATACGAAGATGCGCAACGTGGCAGGGCTTTCCACCACCGATGCGCAGAAATCCTCGGATATGTTCTCAAAGTGCCGCTACATGGATGAGCTGACCGGCGGGCGCGGCGTGGTGTTTGCCACCGGCACCCCGGTTTCCAACTCCATGACAGAGCTTTACACCATTCAGCGCTATTTGCAGCATGACCGGCTGCAAGAGATGGGTATGGGCCACTTCGATTGCTGGGCAAGCCGCTTTGGTGAAACCACCACTGCGCTGGAGCTTGCCCCGGAGGGGACAGGCTACCGGGCAAGGACACGCTTTGCAAAGTTTTTCAACTTACCCGAATTGATGAATCTGTTCAAAGAGGTTGCCGACATCAAAACGGCGGATCAGCTCCACTTGCCCACGCCGGAGGTTGCGTATCACACCATCGCCACCAAACCCACACAGATCCAGCAGGACATGGTGACAGCCCTCTCGGAACGAGCGTCCAAGGTACACAGCGGTGCGGTCAGCCCGGATGTGGACAATATGCTCAAAATCACCTCGGACGGCCGCAAGCTGGGGCTTGACCAGCGTATCATCAATCCCATGCTCCCCGACGAGGAAACCACCAAGGTCAATCAGTGCGTGGCGAACATTCTCCAATACTGGCGCGACGGCGAGGAGGAAAAACTGACACAGCTTGTGTTCTGCGACATTTCTACGCCAAAGGCCACGCCCTCGCAGCGGGCGGCAAAGGCTTCCCCCGGTACGCTGGACAGCCCGGAAATCCATGCGCTGGAGAGCGCGATTTCATTGGAGGAAAGCGCGGAAACGCCGTTCACGGTCTATGAGGATGTGCGCCAAAAGCTCATTGACGCCGGTATGCCCCCGGAACAGATCGCGTTCATCCACGATGCCAATACGGAGGTCAAAAAGCGGGAACTGTTCGCAAAGGTACGCAGCGGTCAGGTGCGCGTCCTGATGGGCAGCACGGCCAAGATGGGCGCGGGCACCAACGTGCAGGATCGTTTGGTCGCACTTCACGATTTGGATTGCCCGTGGCGTCCCCGTGATCTCACGCAGCGAAAAGGCCGCATTGAGCGTCAGGGCAATCAGAACAAGATCGTTCATGTATGCCGCTATGTGACCGAAGGGACGTTTGACGCCTACCTCTGGCAGACCGTTGAGAACAAGCAGAAATTCATCTCTCAGATCATGACCTCAAAATCCCCGGTTCGCTCCTGTGAGGACGTGGACGCTACAGCGCTGTCCTTTGCGGAGATCAAAGCGCTATGCGCCGGTGATCCCCGCATCAAAGAGCGCATGGATTTGGACATTGAGGTGTCCAAGCTCAAAATTATGAAAGCAGACCACAACAGCAAGCAATTCCGCTTGGAGGACAGTCTGCTGAAATACTTCCCGGAAAAGATAGAGGAACACAAGGGCTTTGTTCGTGGGCTGGAGGCGGATATGCAGACCCTCGCGGCGCATCCGCTCCCGGCAGAGGGCTTTGTCGGCATGGAGATTCGCGGCGACCGGCTCACTGATAAGGAAAACGCCGGTGCCGCGCTGCTGGACACCTGCAAGGAGGTCAAGGGCAAAGACCCGGTACAGATCGGCAGCTATCGTGGCTTTGCCATGTCCGTTGCTTTTGATTCCATGTGGAAAACGTACACGCTGACGCTGAAAGGCCAAATGACCCATCGCGTTGAACTCGGTTCGGATGCCAGAGGCAACCTTGTCCGCATTGAGAACGCGCTGGATAAAATGCCGGAGCGTTTGCGCAGCGTTCAGGAGCAGCTTGAAAACCTCTATAACCAGCAGGCGGCGGCAAAGGCCGAGGTCGGTAAGCCGTTCCCGCAGGAGCAGGAGCTGGCCGCAAAAACTGCGCGGCTGATTGAGTTGGATATGGAGCTGAATCTGGACGGCAAGGGACAGCCGCAGCCTGAGCAGGCGATTGCAAAATCGACGCGGCCTTCCGTTCTGGACAGGCTGAAAGCGCCGCCTGTTCATGGCGCACCGGAAAAGCCCCACAAAAAAGAAATGGAGGCACGATAATGAAAAATCTCCCCGTTTACAAGCACCCGGCAGCCTACGCCAGAGAGCATGACGAGCTTGCAGTCTACCGCGCTTCCAATCAAGCGAACACGGCCTGCAAGGAAGCGATTGAAGCCGCCATCCGTGACCACTACCGGGATAACCGGCTGGATGCAGCGGCGGTCGATCAGGTGGTGCAGCAGTTCGGCTATGACCGCGCATTTTATATCCTCGCCATCACCGTCTGTCAAGCGGACTGGGACAGGCGCTATTCTCCCGACAACAGGGCTTGGGCCAACGCCATGTCCATCCCCGCCAATCCTGACGCATGGGGTACTGACCGCAACTGCTATCTGGCCGTCAACAGTCATCCCGGTCTGGTCAATCTGTTTCTCAGCCAGACCCGCAAAGCCTACGCGCAGGAGCGGCAGAAAACCTCTGTCCGGGATATGCTGAAAAAGCTGCCTGAAACAACTTCGCCGAAAATTTCGGCGAAGTCCAAAGCCCCGGAGCGCTGAGCGATGGCAAAGCGCAAACGGGACATTCAGCTCAAATTCCGCGTCACGCCGCAGGAGCGGGAAATGATTGAAACGAAGATGGCGCAGTTCGGCACCACCAACATGGCCGCGTATCTCCGCAAGATGGCGATTGACGGATATGTGGTGAAGCTCGACCTTCCGGAGCTGCGGGAGCTGGTGTCCCTGCTTCGGTATTCCAGCAACAACCTCAACCAGCTTACCCGCCGCGCTCACGAGACGGGACGTATCTATGAGGCCGATCTGGAGGACATTCAGCAAAGTCAGGAACGGATATGGACGGCGGCGGAGAAAATCGTTTCCTCGCTGGCGGCGCTGAAATAAGTCGCAGGGGCGGCGGAATAACCGCCGCCCCTGTCCGCGCAAAAGCCCCGCATCGTTGCAAAGCGCGCGCTGTCATGGTATTCTGATATTAGAAAAGCATAACGTCTTTGAAAAGGAGGCCGTCAAATGTCTATTCTGAAAATTATCCTTGTGCCGCTATCGCTTATCCTGTCCCTGTTCGTCTGGCTGTGCGCGGGGCTGCTGTCTTGCTCCGGCTTCGTGTTCAAGCTGGCAAGTGGCCTGCTCTCCCTGTTGGCCATCGCCGTGATGATTACCTACTCTGTAAAAAACGGCATTATCCTCCTTGTGCTGGCGTTTCTAATCAGCCCGATGGGACTTCCGCTGCTGGCGGTGCAGGGACTTGGCAAGCTGCAAGACGTGAACGCTGCCATGAAAAACTTCATCCATAGTTAAAGCGCAAGCCGGGGCGAACGCCTCGGCTTGCTTTTCTAAAATCGTTGTTTACTTTCTTGCTAATCTCGGATATAATATTAGCAAGAAGGAAGTGATAACATGACCGCCTACGACCGGCTTGATCTGCTTTTTCAGCAAAACAATGGGATCGTCAAAACCGCGCAGGTTTTGGAAATCGGTATTGCCAAGTCCACGTTTTACGCCTACGCCAAGCAGCGCGGCGTAGAGCAGGCCGCGCATGGCGTTTATGTTTCGCCAGATGCATGGACGGACGCCATGTACCTGCTACACCTTCGTTGTGCGCAGGCTGTATTCTCCCATGAGAGCGCGCTGTTTTTCCATGACCTGACCGACCGGGAGCCGAATCCGTATTCCATCACGGTCAAGACCGGCTACAATCCTGCCAGCCTGCAAGCAGACGGCATCAAGGTCTACACCATCAAGAAAGAATTGCATGATGTGGGGATCGTCACGATGAACACGCCCTTTGGCAACCCGGTTCCCGTCTATGATATGGAGCGTACCATCTGCGATCTGATCCGCAGCCGTAGTGGAATCGAGATGCAGACCTTTCAGGATGCACTCAAGCAATACGCAAAACGAAAAGACAAGGACTTGCGGAAGCTGATGCGCTATGCGCAGATGTTCCGTGTTGAAAAACTGCTTCGGCAGTATTTGGAGGTACTCTTATGATTAAGACTGCACGGCAGCTCAAAGACCTGATACGCAATCTCTCCAAGGACAAATCCGCAGATGCGCAAATCCTGATGCGCAATTACATGATGGAGCGCTTTCTGGAGCGCATTTCTCTTTCGGAATATCGGGACAAGTTCATCCTTAAAGGCGGGATGCTGGTGGCTGCAATGGTCGGCCTTGACGCCCGCTCCACGATGGACATTGACGCGACCGTAAAGGGTGCGACGGTCGGCATCGAGGACGTGGAGAACATGATTGCCTCCATCATCTCCGTACCGGTGGACGATGGCGTGGGGTTCCGGGTGAAGCGCATTTCCGAGATCATGGACGAGGCCGAGTATCCGGGCATCCGTGTCAGCATGGAAACGGAGTTTGACGGCGTGATAACGCCGCTCAAGATCGACATTTCCACCGGCGACGCCATCACGCCCCGCGAAGTGCGTTACAGCTTCAAGCTGATGCTGGAGGATCGTTCCATTGAAATTTTGGCGTACAATCTGGAAACTGTTCTGGCTGAGAAGCTGGAAACTGTCGTGTCCCGCGCCACCACCAACACCCGCATGAGAGATTTCTATGATCTGCACATTCTGAGCCAGCTCCACGGCCAGAGCATCGTCCCAGCCGATCTCCGTGCGGCGCTCATTGCAACGGCCAGGAAACGCGGTACAGAGAAGTATCTTGCCGACGCGCCTGCGGCCTTTGATGAAGTTGAGGCCGACCCAAACATGGAAAAGCTGTGGCGGGCTTATCAGAAGAAGTTTTCCTATGCCGCCGACCTGTCGTGGCATACGGTCATGGAATCCATCCGCAGCCTATATGAACTGGCACGGGAGTAATAGAGAGCAGCAAATCGGAATTTATATATAAAGGAGAATATTGATGAAACTGTTTTTATGTTCGCACTTTTCAAGTGTAGGAAGTCTGATAAAGGAAGAAATTGAAAATAAAAAAGTCGCATTTATTCCAACAGCTTCGCTGCGTGAAGGCTACACCGGTTATGTCGGCTCGGCTCGAAAATTATTCAAAAAGTTGGGAGCAATCGTAACTGAAATTGATATTTCAACGGAGGCTTATTCAACGATACAGTCTGTTTTTGAAGATGCGGATGTGATATATTTTACCGGCGGAAATTCTTTTTTCCTTATAGACCAGCTCCGTAAAACGGGAACGGATGAGCTGTTGAAGAAAGAATTGGCAAAGGGAAAACTGATGATTGGTGAATCGGCAGGTGCGATTATATGCGCTCCAAGCATCCAATATATCGAGCAAATGGATGAAAAGCCGGAGGACTACTCACAAGAAGATGATGCAGGGCTTGATTTAATTGATTTCTATGTTCTTCCGCATTATCTTACAGCACCATTTAAGAAAGTTACCGAGAAAATAATGACTGAGTTTTCGGATTTGAATCTATGCCCAATTAACAACCGTCAGGGAATTGTAATTGATGGTGAAGGTTCAAAGGTTATTTGCAAAGACTAATTTGAAAATTCCAGTTTGTCGAACTATCAGTTTGCTTTTACCTCTTGCAAATTAACACATTTCAAACGGTCTGCTACGGCAGGCCGTTTTACTTTTCAAGGAGGTGTCCAACATGGCAACCACACGCCTGATGCCCCTGCACACCGGCAAAGGCCGCACGGTGGGGCAGGCCATCAGCGCCATCATCGACTACACCGAAAATCCGCAAAAGACGGACGGTGGCAGACTGATTACAAGCTGGCAGTGCGACAGCAGAATCGCCGACGCCGAGTTCCTTTTCGCCAAAAATCAATACACCCAAAAGACCGGCAGAGTGCGCGGCGAGGATGATGTGATCGCCTACCATCTGCGGCAATCCTTTGTTCCCGGAGAGATCACAGCGGAGGAAGCGAACCGTTTGGGCTGTGAGCTGGCCAAGCGCTTCACCAAGGGCAATCACGCCTATATCGTCTGCACCCATATCGACAAAGCCCATATTCACAATCATGTGATCTGGAACTCCACCGCACTCAGCCAGACCCGGAAATTCAGAAACTTTTGGGGTAGCAGCCGCGCCGTGCGGCGGCTCAACGATACCATCTGCATCGAGAACGGCTACTCCATCGTGGAGAATCCGAAGCGCCACGGCAAGAGCTACAACAAGTGGCTGGGCGACAAAAAGAAGCCCTCCCACCGGGAGCGAATCTGCGCGGCCATTGACGATGCGCTGGCACAAAAGCCCGATAGCTTTGAAACGCTGCTGGAGCTGCTGCGGCAGGCCGGGTATGAGGTCAAGGGCAAGAAAGTCCCGTCCCTGTTAGGCGGCGAACAGAAAAAGTCCATTCGCATGGATACCCTCGGTGACGGCTATACTCCCGCAGATCTCCGCGCGGTGATTGCAGGTGAAAAGGCGCATACGCCGCGAAAGAGCGCCGCCGCACCGGTCAAACCGCAAAAGAGCAGCGGGAATCTGCTGGTGGACATTCAGGCCAAATTACGCGCTGGCAAAGGTGCCGGTTATGCGCGTTGGGCGACGTTGTTCAATTTGAAGCAGATGGCACAGACGGTGGCCTATCTGCAAGACCATGAGCTGTTAGATTACGCCATTCTCTCGGAGAAAGCGGCGGCAGCGTCCGCTCACTTCAACGAGCTTTCCGCAAGGATCAAATCTGCGGAAACACGCATGGCCGAGATTGCCGTGCTGCGGGAGCATATCGTGGGTTATGCCAAGACCCGCGATACCTACGTTGCCTATCGCAAGGCCGGGTACTCCAAGAAATTTCTTGCAGAGCATGAAAGCGAGATCACGATCCACAAGGCCGCAAAGGACTATTTTGATGGACTGGGCTTCAAGAAGCTACCCACCATCAAGGCGCTGAATACCGAGTACGCCGAGCTGCTGGCGGAGAAGAAAGCGGCCTACGCCGACTACCGAAAAGCCCGTGAGGAAATGAAAGAGCTGCTGACGGCCAAGGCCAATATCGACCGTATTCTGGAGTTGGATAAGGAGCAGGAGGAAGCGAATGAACGACGGGAAAAAGAGGCGGAGCAGCGCTGAGCTGCCCGCCCACAAGCGATTTGAAAAATCGCGCAGCCGATGGATTTATCCATCGTTCCAGAACACAGTTTTTGTGTTCTGCGGGGATTGGGGCAGCGCCCCAACAAGCATGAAACAGACGGGTTCCGTGTAAACGGAATCCGCTTGTTTTCGCAAAGTGGGTACCGCTTTGCATTGCTTGCCGCTTTCTTGCTCCCGTTCGTACCCCCGTTTTCCCCTCTACCCATACTACAATCCGAAAGGGGCGTTTTGGCCAGATTTTCGGAGAAATGTTTTGTTCGGGGGGATTTTCTTACATTTCAGAACGTTCCGTTCAGAAATAAGATGCAGGCGATTTACATTTCGTCTGTGGACTTCTGAATGAATTTGTAGTACAATTTATTTTGTATATCTGTGCTCAGAAGCGGCTCGCCTGCCTGCGCACAAATTATGGCGGGAGGTGCGGCAAAATGACAAAGCTGAATAAACAAGGCAAACAGGCAGCGATTATTGCTGCGGTGTTAATTGCACTTGCCGTTACCTGTCGCATGCTCGGTAACAACGGCTTTTATCCAAAGGCGCTGGGGCTTGTCCGTTCGGGCATTTACATTTTCCTGATTGTCGCATGGGGCGTTTTGATTGACAGGAGGATCATACAGACGCAGATTCGCCGGTATATGATCGGCATTTCGGGAGTAATGGTGTTCTGGTTTCTGCTGCGAACATGGAAACACCACCTCATTCCGGCAGAAGCCCTGCCCGACGTTACCCGATATATTTGGTACGCCTACTATATTCCGATGCTTATGCTCCCTGTGCTTGCGCTGTTTGCCACCGTGTCGCTGGGAAAGCCGGAGCAATACCGAACTCCGCTTCCTTTGCGGCTGCTGTGGATACCGACAGTGCTTCTTACCTTGACCGTTCTGACAAACGACCTTCATCAGACGGTGTTTTCCTTCCCTGCAGAGAATACGCCCTGGACAGACGACCATTACAGCTACGGGGGCATGTACTGGATCGTGTTTGCGTGGTTTGTGATAAACACACTCCTTGCGCTTGGCATGATCCTGTATAAGTGCCGTATTCCGCGCAGCCGAACATTCCTGTGGCTTCCGGTAATCCCGTTTGCGCTGATGATCGTATATGGGCTCCTCTACATTACGGCACATTCGGTGATTGCTCCCTTCGCCGGAGATATGACGTCGGTTTATTGCGTTTTGATCGTGCTGATTTTTGAAAGCTGTATCGGGTGCGGGCTGATCCAATCCAACAGCCGTTATGCCGAATTGTTCAAGGCTACCACGCTTGCCGCGCAGATCACGGACAAGGATTATGCGGTCTGCCTGTCCTCTGACGCCGCGCAGCCGGTTTCTGCCGAAGTGCTGCATGAGGCCGAGGTCGCGCCGGTCATGCTGGACGGCGGTACCCGTCTTTCCTGCGCACCGATTCACAGCGGGTATATCTTTTGGCGGGAGGATGTGTCAAAGCTGCTCTCCGTCTTAAGTGAGCTTTCCGGCATACAGGCGGAGCTGGAGGACTACCATTCCCTTTTGGACGAAGAAAACAAGCAGAAGAAGCGCCGCAAAAAGTTTGAGGAACAGCAACGCCTTTATAACGCCGTGCAGGAAAAGACTGCGCCGCACCTTGCGCTGCTCTCCGCGCTTTCCCGTGAACTGCAAGCAGCGCCGTCAAGCGCCGACGCTAAAAGGCTGCTGGGCAAAATTGCGGTCATCGGCGCTTATCTGAAACGGCGCAGCAATCTGATTATCCTTGCCGACAGCACGGGCAGCATTCCGTCTGCGGAGCTGGATTTGTGCCTAAAGGAAACCGTGTCCAATCTGCGCATGAACGGGATCACCTGTGCCGTCCGATTTGATTTTGAGGACGATATGAGCGCCTACGCCGCCGGTGTGCTGTACGATTTTTACGAAGCCGCCGTTGAGGTTGCCTTTGATACGCTCACCGGCTTTACGGCGTTTATCCGGCATGAGGCCGCCATGTTCCGTTTGAGCATGATCCTCCAATGCGATACCGATATGGCGCGGCTTACAGCGCAGTTTTCCCATGCGTCCGTCACGCAGGAGGACGGCGTTTGGTACTGTGAGCTGTCGATCCCGGAGGGAGGTGCGCGGCTATGAGCGTATTCCATAAAGAGAAAATAGGCAGAGCGTCGATCAAAGAGGGCTTGGACAATCTGCCCTCCGGCATCTGCTTTGCCGACCAAAACGGCACGATCATTCTCTGCAACCGGCAAATGCACCGGCTTTGCCATGCGCTGATGGGAATGGACTTGCAGCACATTTCCGAATTGCGGGGCGCACTCAAAAATCCCTGCAAAGAGATTATCCCCATCGACGCCGAGGCGTTGATCTATCGTTTCCCAAACGGCGCGGCATGGCAGTTTTCAGAAACCGCCATTACTGACGCGGAGGGGGCGGCCTATACACAGATGCAGGCTGCGGAGGTAACTGCGCTCTATGAAAAGGAAGCCGAGCTGCAAGAGAAAAACCGTGCGCTGAACGAGGCCAATGCCCGTGCCAAAAAGCTCTATACGGAGCTGGATAAAATCGTGCGGGAGGAAGAAAACTTTGCCGTAAAGACCCATGTTCACGATGAAGTGGGGCTACTGCTCTCCCTGTCGCGCAAGCTGTTTAAGCAGCAGGAGGACGATCTTGCGGCTATGCGGGAGCTGGGCAAAGCATGGAGCCGCGTCAGCGAAACGCTGGGCATTGCCGAACAGGAGGCGGGCGAAAGCGGCGCAGGACTTTCGGACGCGGCGCTGGGTGAGCTGGCAAGCGTCATTGCCGGTATCGGCGTAAAGCTGACCGTGCGGGGCGAGCTGCCCCAAAGCGGCAATCTTGCCTATCTGCTGACTGTTGCCATCCGGGAGTGCGCCACCAATACGGTGCGTCACGCGGAGGGCAGCGAAATGACGGTGGATATTTCCGATGCAGACGGCTATGTTTGCGCGTCTATCACCAATAACGGCAAGCAGCCGGAGCAAGAAGTAACCGAGGGCGGCGGGCTTGGCGCTCTGCGCCGCCGGATCGAAAGCGCCGGAGGAACGATGGCGGTGGAAAGTGCGCCGGTATTCCGGCTCAACATCACGCTGCCTGAAAGGGGGAATACAGTATGATCAATGTATTGCTTGTAGAGGACAGAAAAATGTCGCGGGACTGCATGACCGGCTATATAAAAAGCTCTGACCGCTATCAGCTTGCGGCGCATACCCAAAACGCGGGCATGGCTGAAATACTGTGTATGCAGAACAAAATTGATTTAATCCTCATGGATGTCTGCACGGCGAATAACGAGGACGGCATCGAGGCCACCGCCGCCATCAAGCGGCATTTCCCGAATATCAAGGTCATTATCGTCACCGGCATGACGACCATTGACCTGATCGACCGGGCAAGAGCAGCAAAAGCAGACAGCTTTTGGTATAAGGAAATCGAGGGCGACGAGCTTTTGGATGTGATGGATCGCACCATGAACGGGGAGCATATTTACCCCGACAAAACGCCGCTGGTGCATTTCGGCAATATGCCCTCCACCGAAATATCCGAAAGGGAGCTGGAGGTGCTGCGTCTGGTGGCAAATGGCAGCACCGACGCCGCCGTTGCCGAAACGCTGCACATGAGCCTGCCTGCCGTGCGCTATCATGTGACGCAGCTTTTGCAAAAGACGGGCTATGATAACCGCGTCCAGTTGATTTCAGATTTAATCAATAAGGATTTTGTTGTCCCCGGTCTGTAACAGAATAATGTTCTTCCCACGATCCGCACCCGGATTTCAAAAATCGGGTGCGGATTTTTTCATTTTCTCCGAAAAACTATCATTTCTGATAGGGTGCTTTTCTGAAAAATCCTTATAATTATATTTGGGAGTATGAAAAGTGCCATCGAGTTAGACCAGAAAGAAGGTGATGACATGTGCGTAGAGTAATCCTGAACATGAAGGATCGCATTTTTGCGGATGCTGTGGCAAATACATTACGGGCTGATGAGCAGGGTGAGTTTTATGTGGTCCCGACAACCACTTCGGAAGAAGCGCTGGAGTACGGCGTGACGTGCGATCCGTATGCCGTGCTGATGGAGGTCAACGGTTATCCGCCCTATGTGCTGGAGGAACGGCTGAAGATCCGCGACGCCGTGAAGAAGGTCAATCCCGACTGCAAGATCGTTCTTGTCGTGGACGAAAACTCGGAGAAAAAAGTAGCCGAGGAGGTGCGACGGGCGAAAAAAGCCGGGAGGATCGACCAGTTCATTTACGGCTCTATCAGTGCCAGCTACCTTGTGGCGCTGATGGATACACTGTAAAAACCGAATGATTCCCCATTCTCAAACAGGAAATCGCACCGAACATTATCTGACGGAGAGGAGGAAAAGAGTATGGCAGAAAAACCTGAAATCGGGAAAAAAGAGAAGCTGAAAAAAGAAGCCGCAGTCTCGTCAGTGGAAATCAAACAGAAAGACAGGCTGAACGGCACAGCGGCCTTTGATCCTAATCACGGTTGCGGAAATGAGCCGCCGAAAATCAAACTACCGCCCAGAGTGGACGATTTCCCAAGATGCGGAAACGAGCCGCCGGTCATTCCGCCAATCAAAAAGGCGAAAAAATAAGAAAACGAGGTGAACCTATTATGAGTCAAAAAATGAAATCATCCAAAAGACTGCTGAGTCTCTTGCTCTGTCTGGTCATGGTTTTGGGACTGATGCCGACTACGGCGTTTGCGTACACCGCGGGCGATATCGAAGGTACCACCGGCACAGGTACGGTGGAGGATCCCGTTGTCTGCGACACATTTGCCGAGTTCAAAGCGGCCATGGAAAACACAGAAATCATTTGTGTCAAGCTGACCGGTGCCAGCGGCGCTATGCCGTCACGGGAAACTCTCGGCGCCGCAATCAGCAATACAACATACAAGGTACTGACCATTGAGGGTGAGAATAAGTTTTGGTCTCCCTTAAACGGCAACAATGACTGCCTGATCTGGCCGAAAAGCGAATTGACCATTAACGGCACCGGTACGCTGAAATATGAGCATGGAAATACCGGCGGCATGGGTGCGGTTATCAATATGTCTTCAGATAATTTACTTACCATTGACGGCAATGTGACGCTTGAGGGCGGCGCTAATGGTACAGCCCATGGCCGTGCAATTGCTGCCCACGCCGGAACTACTGTGATTAATGGCGGCAGTTTTATTGGTTATAGTGCGCTCAATAACGACTATACCGATACCGATGCAGTCATAATTGATTATTCTGCAAAAGTAACGATCAACGGCGGCAATTTTTCCGCTTCATTCTACGATGCTACTGGAAGCAAGGAAGCGCATGGCTTAGCCATTCTTAAGACCGCAACAGGGAATATCCGCATCAAAGCGGGAACATTCAGTCAGGGCATTGACATTCGTGCAACCGGGAAAACCATTGAGACCTGCGGTTACTTCAATGAAGCAAAAGAGATCAGTGTCAACGGCAGTGTGATCGCAGCGTCCGAAAGCACTGAAGCCCTGAGAGGTCAGAACGTCGAGGTTTCGAATATCGCCAGCATCAGAAACCTCTCCGCGACGGTTACCAAGCCTGCGGACGGCGCTTCTCCGGTGTTTTCCGCGACCGCCGGAGATGACAGCTATACGGTGACAGTCAATAAATGGTATAACGGCGGAACAGCTAATAACCCCAATATTTCGAATACCATGAGCGCCAGCGACACATTTATTGCCGGAAATCCCTATGTTGTTGAAGTAATCTTCACGCCGAAAGAGGGATACCTCATTCGTTCCGACAGAAGTGTGACCATCAACGGCTTGGATGCTGTTTTCTGCGGCTCTCAGGGTAGCACCGGCGCGGTTTACTACCGCGTGGGCTTTATCTGTTCGTCGAAGATGTACAGCGGCACCGGCACCTATAACGACCCGGCGGTCTGCTCTACTTTTGCCGGTTTCAAAGCCGCCATGGAGAACCCCAGCATTCAGTATGTGAAGCTGGTGGGCGATAGCACCCCCGGCTTCTACAAGAAAGACACGATCCCCGTCACCGAAGATGGCGTGCTCCGGGACGCCGTGCTGTGCGACGGCCGAAACAAGGTCCTGATTCTGGAGGGCAACACGAAATTTGAAGGACCGCCCACCTGCAACAGCCTGATCAACCTGTCTGTTAATAATGGGCTGACGATCACCGGCAACGGCACTCTGGCTTATTGTCCTCATTATTTCCACGTGGAAAGCGCGGTGGTGAATCTGGAGGGAGATAGCGCCAAGCTTACGGTAGAGGACGGTGTGCGTCTGAGAGGCTTTGCAGAGGTGGGCAACACCCATGGCAGAGCGATTTACGCCAAAAGCAACAGCACTGTGATCATCAACGGCGGAATCCTCTACGGTGAGGATGCCCTGACCACGGATGCGGATAAGATTTTTACCAGCGCTGTGAGCATCACCGGCCACGCCAATCTCATCGTCAACGGCGGCTATATTTCCACCACGAGAGAAGAAGATAAGCAGTGCGAAAGCGCGCTCTATCTCAACACCATCGGACAAGTCAATCTCCGCGAGGGCGAGATTCTTGAAGCGGGCATCGTGGTTGTTCCGAATACACTGACCATTAGCGGAAGTGCTTATTTTGTCGGTTCAAGAGTTTATACCATGTCCGGAAGTGAGTGGGTGGAGCAGTCAGATCGTACTCAGCCTGTCAGCATCCTGGAGGGCACGAACGTGAAGATGAGCTTCACGCAGTTCATCGACGCGGCCACCGTCACGGTCACCGACCCCATGAGCGGTCAGGCGCCCAATACTACATCTTTCACGGTGGGCGGCAGTACCTACACCGTGGATAAGATCACCTGGTACAACGGCGGCACCGTGGATAATCCCGGGACCAAAATGACTTCCAGTGACACATTTGAGGCCGGACAGACCTACATCGTAGACGTTCGTGTGAAGCCCACCAAGGATAGCGGTTATGTTATTCGTAATGGCTGCACCGTGACCATCAACGGCGTATCCACCGACAAAGCCTTTTATCGGGACGGAATCACCGGCGCAGGTAACTACCGCGTGGCGCTGACCTGCAACAAGAGCCTGATCACCTCCCTCAGCGCCACGGGCCTGCCGACTCTGCCTGAGGCCGGGACGAAGGGTGAAGGGGTAGTGAATGTGCCTCTGACCGTCACTGATCCCGGCTACACCGCCACCTTTACGGGCTGGCTGCGCAAGACCACGCTGGGCGACAGACAGGGCTATTCCGTGATGACCACAAGCAACACGTTTGAGGCCGGGGAAACCTACTTCGCCGAGGTGATGATCGTCCCCGTGGACGGCAACCTCATCAGCACCAACGCAACCGCCACCGTGGACGGCAACACTGCTGTTTACACCTCGGCCACCGTGGACGGCAAACGGTCTTATGTAGTCCCCTTCACCGTCCCCAATGAGGCGGAGACGACCGCGTATAACATCACTTGTGTCAACTGCCGCGTGTTGAACGATAAGACCACGGCCACCGCTGGCACGAAGCTCACCTTTGTCTCCCCCAGCGACACGTATGGAGACGGCGGCGTACTCTCCAAGTGGGTGGTGACCGTGGGCGACGGAGAACCGACTGTTGTGGATGGCGCGACCCAGTTCGCCCTCCAGTACGTCATGCCCGGTGCGAACCTGAAGATGGAGGCCGTATACAGCAAGGCTGTCACCTTCATGGATGGTGAGAATACCATCGCCAAGAAAACGGTCGATACCACCACCAACAAGGTCACCAGCTGGCCCACCAACCCCACTAAGGAGGGCTATCAGTTCATCGGCTGGTATACCAAAGCAAACGGCGGTATTCAAAAGTCTCAGGACGCCGAGTTTGAGGCGAACACCACCCTTTACGCCCACTGGGATAAGGTGATTTCCACTGTTAAGATCACCGAGGTCACCCTTCCCAAAGTTGGCGTTGCGCTTTCCGCTGCCGGTGCCAAGTCGGAGACCGCTGGCATTGAGGTGAACAGCGCAAACGGAGTCTGGTATTACAGCACCAACGACGGAGCCACCTGGACGGAAGTGACCGGCACCTTGGAAGCCAACGCCGACGACAAGTACAAGTTTGAAGTTCCCTTCTCCATCAAGGATGGCTATGTTCTGTCCGCAAGCGCTGGCTGCAGCATCTCCTACAGCAAAGCCAGCATCCGCCCCAACGGCGTTCGCAAATATATTGCGACCCTTGAGTGCAAGGCATCTCCTGCATCTGTAACGTATATTCATTTCTCTGGCGGCTACTCCATTGACGGAGAACTGAAAAATGAAAGCCCCATCGGCGGCGTGCCGGAGGGCACCAACGTTACCCTGACTCCTACTGATCTGGACATCTGTCGCGAAAACGGCCTGACCGGTACTCTGAATCTGCTGAAAGGTAAGCACTTTGCCGGCTGGGAATCCTGGAACGGCGCGGGCTATTACGTTGTCGGTCTGACTGAGAACGCAGACGGCTCCGTCAGCTTCACCATGCCCACGGAGGCCGAACAAACGGGATACTCTGAAGGAATCTGTATTGCTGAGATTTGGGAGGACCATTCCGGCGGCACCGCCACCTGCACCCATCAGGCGATCTGCGAGGACTGCGGTGAGGCATACGGAGAACTGGCCCCCGACAACCACAGCGGCGCTAATGTGTGGGAGATCACCGCTGATACCCACCGGGCGTTCTGCCAGAACTGCGGCAAGCCCAAGGCGGCTGCGGAGGCCCACGACTTCGGCGGTGATAATATCTGCGATACCTGCGGCTATGACCGTTCCGAAAAAACTTACACCGTCACCGTCATCGACGGCAGCGCCACTCCCGCCTCCGCCACCAAGGGAACTACCGTCACCCTGACTGCTGACAAACCCGCTGATGGCATGAAGTTCAAGGAGTGGGTCGTGGTCAGCGGCAGCGTGACCATCAACAGCGACAACACCTTCACCATGCCGGAGAGCAACGTGGTCATCATGGCCTCCTATATTCCCGAAAAGGCACTCGACACCAATTCCATCACCACCACGACCCTGCCGGACGGCAAGGTGGGTGAGGCGTACAACCAGACCTTGGCTGCCACCGGCACCAACCCCATCACTTGGAGCATCGAGACCGGCGCTCTGCCTGACGGCCTGACGCTGGTGGGCGACACCATCAAGGGTACGCCCTCCAAGGCTGGCGAGTTCAAGTTCACTGTCAAGGCCACCAACGGCGGCGGCTCTGACACGAAGGAGCTTACCATCAAGATCGCCGACGCGGAAACTGCAAAGTATCACAACGTCACCCTGACCGGCGCGGGCACCAACGCAACCGGAGCTGGCAGCCATGCCGCAGGAACCACGGTCAATATCTACGCAGGAACCAAGTCCGGCTACACCTTCAACGGCTGGACCTCCGACGATGTGACTATCCTCAGTGCCAGCAGCAAGAACGCCAGCTTCGTCATGCCGGATAAGGATGTGATCGTCAAGGCTAACTGGACCTATAACGGCAGCAGCGGCGGTGGTGGTTACACCTACTACACCATCAAGGCCACCGCAGGCGTGAACGGCTCCATCTCTCCCACCGGCAACGTCAGCGTCCGCGAGGGCAGGGATCAGACCTTCACCATCACCCCGGATAAGGGCTACGCCGTCGCCAAGGTGCTGATCGACAGCAAGAACGTGGGCGCGGTGAAGTCCTACACCTTCGAGAATGTTAAGAAATCCCACACCATCGAGGTCGTCTTTATGAAAGCCAACGGCAACCCCCAGACCGGCGTGTTCGTGGATGTGCCGGAGGGCAGCTACTATGAGGAAGCTGTCAACTGGGCGGTTGACAAGGGCATCACCACCGGAACCGATGCGACCCACTTCACCCCGGACGGCATCTGCACCCGCGCGCAGGCTGTGACCTTCCTGTGGCGCGCAGCCGGCAGCCCCGCCGCAAAGTCCAGCGCCATGCCCTTTGCCGATGTGAAGGCTGGCAGCTACTACTATGACGCGGTGCTGTGGGCCGTGGAGAACGGCATCACCAAGGGCACCAGCGCGACCACATTCAGCCCGGATCAGAATTGCTCCCGCGCTCAGATCGTCACCTTCCTGTGGCGCTCCGAGAAATCCCCGGCAGCCGGTACGGTCAATCCCTTTACCGACGTGAAGTCTGACGCCTACTACGCTGACGCGGTGCTGTGGGCCGTCAAGGAGGACGTCACCAAGGGCACCACCGCCACCACGTTCAGCCCCGATGACAACTGCACCCGCGCACAGATTGTCACCTTTATCTGGCGCGCACTGGCGGAGTAAAGGAAAACCCAATGACCCACATGGCTGAATAGCAAAGCCGCTGGCAAAAACCCATAAGCGAACATCGGACAGCGCAGCGGACGGGCATTCGCCCCGAAGCTGCGCTGTCCCTTTTTCGCCATACGAAACAAATTACCCGAACACACAACACTTTGAGCCGTGCCGCTATTCCAGCGCGGCAGGAGACAGCATTATGAAAAGAATCAGAAAAAGCATCCGTTTCATGCTCTGTATGGCAGTTATCCTCTTTGCCATGACCACTGCGGTCATGGGCTGCTATCAGAAAGACCCTGACACCGTTGACATTCCCGGCAAAACACCCTCCGGCACCTCCGAACAACAGACGGATCCCACCTCTACCCCCGCAGGCAAGGCAATCCCCACCGTCAACCGGCAGGCGGAGCTTGCCGATGCCAAAAGCAAGAATCCCGACGCCGTGGCGTGGTTGTATATCCCCGGCGCGGAGGTGGACGACCCCGTGATGCAGGCGGAGGACAACGGTTATTACCTGAACCGTGACGAGCTGCGGGAGTACAGCACATGGGGCTGCTACTACGCCGACTGCCGGGATCACTTGAGTAGCCGGGAGGCTCTGGATACCAACACCGTTATCTATGGCCACTCCTCCAATGACTGCGACCCGGACGGTGTGCGGTTTACCAAGCTGCACCGCTATATGGACGCGGACTTCGTGAAGGAGAACCCCTACATCTACCTCTCCGTGGACGGGGACGACCTGATTTTCCAGATCACCACCCTGTTCATTACGGATATTGAGTTCGACTATATCAATCCCAATCCCATGGGAAGCAAGCTCACCGAGTTCTTCCAGACCGTGGAGAAGAAAAACTGGCTGGATATTGACGGTGTGACCTTCTCCGAGGGGGATACCTTCCTGACCCTCTCCACCTGCTGCCGGAAGTATGACAAGGCCAACAGCGGTAATCAGCGGCTTGTGGTCATGGCAAAGCTGCTGCCGGAGGGTGCCACGGAACAGGCATTTACCGTCAAGCCGGTGAAGAAGCCAGAAATGCCCTGAAACAAGATATGATGAAATACCCATCCTTGCGGTACTGAAAAGCAGCGTATGGCATAGGGAAAACGGCGGCTGCTCTGTACGGGGCGGCCGTTGTTTTTGCTGTCCCAACATTTTTCAGATGAAAGGGACCTATGCGTATGACAGGAGAGCACAGGAGGTGCCGCTAATGCTGCGGCGACGAGCCGCGCCGGGAGCATAGCCGGACGATACCCAGACACAGTAGGATACCTATGCCCTTCGGCAGCTACCGACAACTACCATACTGAACCGCACCGAAGCGCCCATACAGGCTTTTATGCCTGTGTGGGCGCTTTTTGTCGTTCCCGGCACTTTTTCGCCGTGGGCTGCCGCTCCCCGCCGCCCTTCGTTCAGACCTTTTTACCCACTCGGATCTGAACGGAGGAACAAAATGTTTAATAGAAAAAGCATCTATGCGCTGAATAAGAAAGACCCCGATGCCATCGTTTATATGGATGCCAATGAAGTCATCATCCGCCTGACTCGCGAGGACTTTGCCAGCGAGGAAGAATTTCTGAAATGGAAATCTTGGTCGGATGGAAACTACCACACTGAGGACAATCAGGATGTGGTAGAGGGGAAACACAATACGTCCATTGATGACCTGTCCGAAGCCGCACTTTCCATTCCTGCCATTGATGTGGTTATGGAGCGCCAGCACGAGAAATCCGAGCGACGCAGAGTGGCTTCCGCGATGGTTTCTCAGATCAGGGACAAGCTGACGGAAACACAGTTCCGCAGACTTTGGATGTACTACGTTGGCGGAATGACCGTTGATGAAATTGGGCGGATTGAGGGCATCAGACACCAGAACATTTCCAAAAGCATCGGCTCCGCAATGAAGAAAATCAAAAAATTTTCCCCGTAAGCTCAAAAACAGGGTGCAAAAATGCCCTAAAAAAGATGATAGGTGAAGGGACATTCTCCACGAAGCCTTTCGTTGAACGTTGAAAACTGAATAGACCATGATGCAGGCACAAAACCCGCGTGATAGCGGCATAAGGCGCGCCGCCAAAACGATGGCTTCAAGGAGGTGCTTCCGGAAAAGCCATCCGAGCGATCTACGCAGCCTTAGACCCGATTCGGCAAATCGGGCGCGATGACAGCGCGGCGGATAATGAAACTTGCTCACGCCCTCCCACAGACTTGAGGGGGAACCCTGCGGTATGCGCCAGCCCTTTGAGGCAGCGGTATCGTGGAGTTATGACAGCCCTGCCAAGGGCGGCCTGCATCATGCCCTCTATCCGGGGTGCGTGGCAAATAGGATGGATCTTCTCAAATAGACAAGCAGAGCGGCTGCGCCGGTATTCACCATTATGTTATGTGGCTCCAATTCTGCCCGCGCAGCCGCCTCTCAATGTCAGATACCATGCGCTGACGGGCTTTCCCGTCAGCGCATTCATGTGACCTTGAGGAAAACCACCAAACCGAGAAAGGAGATTGCCATGATGCAGCCGACGCCAAACGAAACCCAAATCCACACGGATGAACTGGTGGACATCCGGGAAGTATCTGTTGACAAAAATCTTCCCAAGGAAGAACGCATCGCCGCCTTTATCCGCCAGATCAAAAATCCCTACCGCTTCCGCTGCGGCGATTTCGTGGTAAACGCCTGCTTTGCCGGGAACGGTGTTACGTTAGAGGAATGTCTGCAAGGCATTTTGCGCTGAGCGGCATCCTCGCTTTTTCCCGCAGAGAGTGCTATGATCGGTGTGGAAAAGGATGAAAACCTAATAGCCAGATAACCACTCTTTTCATGCGGGAGCAGTCCGGGAGAAAGGAGTGCTTTTTCATGCCTAAATACAAAGCTACCGCTTACATCCGCCTGTCCTACACCGACGATCATTCCAGCGAAAGCGACAGCGTTTCCAATCAGCGCAAGCTCATTGAAAACTTTGTGGAGCACAACCCGGATATTGAGGTCATTTCCGAAAAGATCGACGATGGATACAGCGGCATCATCTTCGACCGTCCCGCATTCAAGAAAATGATGCAGGATGTCACCGATGGCAACATCAACTGCGTCATCGTAAAAGACCTCTCCCGCTTAGGGCGCGAGTACATTGAAACCGGCCGGTATCTGCGCCGGGTATTCCCGGCCTACGGGGTGCGCTTCATCGCCATCACCGACAGCATCGACACCGCCCACGACAGCGGCGATGATCTGACCGTATCGGTCAAGAACATTATGAATGAAGCCTACTGCCGGGATATTTCCATCAAAACCCGTTCCTCGCTGGATGTGAAGCGGCGCAACGGCGATTTCGTCGGCGCGTTCCCGGTGTACGGCTACATGAAAGCCGAGGACAACAAGAACTTGCTCGTCCCTGACCCCTACGCCGCCCGCGTTGTCTGCGACATCTTCCGTATGCGGCTGGAGGGCGCAAGCGCCTCCAAGATCGCATCAGAGCTGAACCAGCTGGGCATTCTCTCTCCGCTGGCATACAAGAAGAACAACGGCCTGCCCTACGCGAAAAAGGGCTATGCGGACAAGGCTGACTGCAAATGGTCGGCTACCACCATCATCCGCATCTTGCAGGATGAAACCTATACCGGAACGCTGGTGCAGGGCAAACAGGGTACGCCGCATTACAAGATCAAGCAGATGGAGCAGCGCCCCGCCTCCGAGTGGGTGCGTGTCCCGGATGCCCACGAAGCATTGATCGCCCGTCAGGATTTTGAGCTGGTGCAGCGCATCAAGGGGCTGGATACCCGGACTTCTCCCAACGAGGACACGGTGTACCTCTTCTCCGGTATCCTGATCTGCGGGTGCTGCGGAAGCCGCATGACCCGCAAGACCAACCGTGCAAACGGCAAGGAGTACCACTACTATTATTGTCCCACCGGCAAGAAAAAGGGCTGCGCCCATCCGGTCATGCTGAAAGAAAGCAGCCTGATCGACTGTGTGCGGGACAGCCTGAAAGCCTATATCGGCAATATTGCTTCTCTGGAGGCGCTGCTGACCGGCATTGACCAGTCCAGCATCAATCAGGCACTTGCCAAGGAATACAGCGACCACATCACCGACAACGAGCGCCGGTTGGAACAGGTGCTGGAGTTCAAGGCACGGCTTTATGAGAGCCTTGTGGGAGGTATGCTTACCAAAGAGGAATACGCCTCCTACAAAGCCAAGTACACCAAGCAGGCCGAGGACATTCGGGAAAGCGTCCGCGTTCTCAAGGAAAAGCTCACGGAGGTGCTGGAAAACCGGAGTGAACGCAACCGCTGGATTTCGCAGTTTACGCAGTTCTCCACGCTGGAAACCTTAGACCGCAGAGCGCTCATTCACATGGTGCAAAGTATCCGCGTCCGTGGGAAAAAGGAACTGGATATTACCTTTACCCATGAGGACGAATACAAAAAGGCGTTGCAGCTTCTCACGTTGGCGGCGCAGCAGAAAGATTACGAACAGAGAAAGGTGGGCTGAGCATGGCAAGAAAAAGCAGAAAAGAAACGGCTGCGGTGGCCGTGCAGGAGGCCGATGCCGCTTGCCGCGCCGCGATCTACGTCCGCCTTTCGGTGGAGGATACCTACACGCACAGCGTATCTATCGAAACCCAGCAGATGATTATTGCCCGCTATCTGGAGCAGTACCCGGAGATCAGCGTGTACGATACCTATATCGACAACGGCGCGACCGGGACAAACTTCCACCGTCCGGGCTTTCAGCAGATGCTCTCGGATATTGAGGCCGGTCACGTCAACTGCGTCATTGTGAAAGACCTCTCCCGTTTGGGCCGAAACACCATCGACACCGGCTACTACATCGAACAGTATTTCCGCATCCGCAACATCCGCTTCATTGCGGTCAATGAAAACTTCGATACCGCCGCCCCAGAGGATGCCCATTCCGGTATCATCATCCCGCTGAGGAACATGATAAACGAAGCCTACGCTTTGGACATTGGGCGCAAGATCAGGGCGCAGCAGCGGCAGGCCATGAAGGACGGCAAGTTCATCGGTGCGCGTACTCCTTACGGTTATCTGAAAGCGGAGGACGATTGCCACCAGCTTATCATCGACCCCGTTGCCGCCGTTGTGGTGCAGCGGATGTTCCGTTGGGCTTCCGAGGGCGCTGGCCTCAATACCATCGCCGTGCGGCTGAACGAGGCTGGCATCCTCACCCCCAGCCACTACAAGAAGATGCAGGGCAAGATCACCCATGAAAATTTGCTTGGCAGCGGCAAGTGGCAGACCCGAACGGTCGGCGTTATTCTCCGCTCCGAGGTCTACACCGGAGATCTCGTTCAAGGACAGACCAAAACCGTGGATCACCGGCAGGTCAAGGCCGATGCCGAGGAATGGACGGTGGTGCGGGACACCCATGAGGCCATCATCAGCCGGGAACAGTTTGCGGCGGTGCAGGAAATTCTCAATCAGACCGCCAGCCGCGCCAAGGCGCGGGAGGTCAAAGCCTTCACGCCGAATCTTCTCAAAGGCAAGGTGTTCTGCGCCCATTGCGGCGGCAGCCTGCACCGGCAGAGAAACATCCGCAAGAAGTCCGACGATGTGTACTTCTACCATTGTCTGAGCCAGAGCCGAATCAGCAAGGATGCCTGCCCCGGCGTGACCATCCGCGAGGATGCGTTGCTGGATATGTTGGCAGATATGCTTCAGGACGCGCTTGATACGGCGCTGGGGCAATACACCCTCTCCCTTGCAGAACTGCCCCGGCAGGCCGCTGACCGCGCTGAGCTGCGGGAGAAGATCACCAGCCGCAAACAGGAAATCCAGCGGCTTCGCGGTATCGTGCGGAGCCTGTATGAAAACCTTGTTCAAGGCGTTCTCACCAAGGATGAATATTTCGACTACAAGGAAAAGTACGAAAGCCGCATTGCCGATCTTGCCGTGGAAATGGAACAGTTGGAGGACGGTCTGCGGACAATGGATGCCCAAACCAAGCAGCACCGGGCGCTGAAACAGGATGCTGCACAGATCAAGACCGACCGTGCGCTGACCGGTGCGCTCATTGAGCGGCTGATCGACCGCATTGAGGTATCCCACAATAAGCAGATCACGGTGCGCTATCGCTTTCAGAGCGAGTTTGAAACCTATGCGGAGGTGCTGGAACAATGCAGAAATATGTGATCGCCCTCTACATCCGCCTCTCCATTGAGGACTACAAGTACGACAGTCTGAGCATTGAAAATCAGAGCCTTGTCCTCCACGAGTACGCGGCTTCCATGCCCGAAGCCCTGAACGCGGAGGTCATGGAGTTCATCGACAACGGGTACAGCGGCACGAATTTTGAGCGTCCGCAAGTACAGAAGCTCATTGAGCTGGTGCGGGCCAATCAGATCGACTGCATCATTGTCAAGGATTTTTCCCGCTTCGGGCGTAACAGCATTGAAACCGGCTACTTCATCGAGCGTGTGTTCCCGCTGTTCCATACCCGCTTCATTTCCATCAGCGACGATTTTGACAGCAGCAAATTCAAGGGTGACACCGGCGGCATGGACGTGGCGTTCAAGTATCTCATCAGCGAGTATTACAGCCGCGATATGTCCATCAAGACCAAGAGCGCCAAGTACGCCAAGATGCAGCGCGGCGAGTATCAGAGCAAGATTTGTCCCTACGGCTACCGCAAAAGCGCCGATGGCAGAATGGAGCCTGACCCGGAGGCCGCTGCCGTTGTGCAGCTCATCTTCCAGCTTGCCGCCGAGGGCGTCAACGCCACCGCCATCACGCGGGAGCTGTTCCGCAGGAACATTCCCACCCCCGGCCAGTACAAAGCGGCGCGAGGCAATCATACCCATGATATTTCCCGCTGTCACGGGATTTGGAGTGCGTCCACCATTCTCCGCATTTTGGAGGACGAACGCTACACCGGCGTGTATGTGATCGGCAAGCGGGCGGTTCTCGAAGTAGGCGGCACCAGAAGCCGCCTGAAGGACAGAGAATCATGGTACATCATCCCTGACCATCATCCGGCCATCGTAGAGAAAGCCGTATTTGATACCGTGCAGGCCAGCCAGCTCCGCTTTTCCCAGCCCAACAAGAAGAAGCGGGACTACCCGCTGAAGGGTAAAGCCTTCTGCGGCTGCTGCGGTCATGCACTATCCCGCACCATGCAGAAAACCTCGTATTACTATTGCCGCCATTCCGAGGCAGACGAAGAAAGTCGCTGCCACAAGATGCGCCTGAACGCCGCAGAGCTGGAACAGGCGGTATTCCTGACGCTGAAAAAACAGATGGAAGCCGCCGCGCCGCTTGCCCCTGACGGTACGCTCCGGGTGGATGCTTCCGTACCGGAACGCACCGAATATGAGCAGCAGATCGAGGCACTGCAAGACGGTAAGCGCGCCTTGTATGAACGCTATCTCATGGGCGAGATCGACCTGAACACCTACAAGGCGGAAAAGGCTGCGTGTGACGAGCTGCTTTTGAAAACGAAAAATGCCTATGCCGCAGTATTGGCACAGGCGAAGCAGAAGCAGGACGAACAGGCGCGGCAGGACAGCCGAAAGGAAGCGTCCAAGGCAATTTTTGATGCGGACGCACTGACCACCGAGCTGGCCGAGATGCTGATCGACCGGGTACTGGTGTACCCTGACAAGCGCATTGAGATCGCATATAAAATCCAAGACATTTTCGATTGAGGTAGCAGACATGAAAATCGCTTTCTATTGTGGAGTGGACGGACAGGGCTTCGGCTTTGTCCTCCCCGATGAAGCTGACAAGCTCCGCGAGTTTTTCACAGAGGATTGGGATAAAGTCGTGTTGGCAAGGTAAAAATTGCAAAAATATGTCGCATTTTAATTTTTTTGTGCTATAATAAAAGTATAGATTTGTCAAGCCTTAACTGGCGGATTTCGTTCAAATTCACAGTTTTAGCATTTCCAAATGCAGCAAAACACTCTCAAGCAATGAAATAAGGAGGCGGTTATAGATGCCTAATCATCAGGCTTCCGAACAGATGCTGGGATATTTGTATCAGGTGCGCTATGCGTTGGCTTTGTTGTTAGAAAATGACAACTCTGACTGCCAGATAAGTATAGAGAAGTTTGATGATGTCGCTTTCAGCAAAGATGATATACCGATACAGCTTATCCAGCTAAAGCATCATATTCAGCACCAAGGCAACCTCGCAGATGCGAGCACAGATATGTGGAGAACCATAAAAGTATGGCTAGATGCTATCTCTGAAACTCCAGATATATTAGATGGAACGAACTTCTTGATAATTACCACGGCTACTGCTCCAATTGACTCAGCCGCTTTTTTGCTTAAGAAGGATAGCAATCGTAATCCGGATACTGCGTATGAAAAGCTAAAAACTGTGTGTTTTAGCTCAGTGAATCAAGCTCATCAAAGGTATTATGATGCTTTTAGGGAAGCCGGTGAAGATACGGTCAAGCAGTTAATTAGGCAAATATATATTATTGACTGTGCCAGCAATATAATTGATGTTGAAAAGGACATTCTAAAGCACATTCGGTACAGTTGTATCCCAAAGCACCAGAAGATGATATACGAGCGTCTTGAAGGCTGGTGGTTTAAAAAGGCAATTGATGCACTATGCTGTGATATGCCAGTTTTCGTGAATCAAAACCAAGTACGATCTTTCATTGTATCCGTAAGTCAGGAGTATGCGGACGATAATTTGCCCATAGATATTTTGGATATTGACGATTTGCAAGAAGATAATTTCAGTGCTAACGAAAAGATTTTTCACGAACAATTGAAGCTCATTTGCCTTGGTAATCATCGTATGCAACTTGCTTTGCGCGATTATTATCGAGCGTTTAGGCAGAGAGCAAGTTGGGTGCGAAATGATCTTCTTTATGTCAATGAGCTAGGGCAGTATGAACAACGATTAATTGACGAATGGGAACACGCATTTGCTGCAATGGAAGAGACTCTTTCAGAAACAAACAACGCTACAGAAGGAGAAAAGGCAAAAGAAGGCCGCCAACTCTTTTCTGATATAGAAAAAAGAGATATTCGTATTCGGCCAAAATGCCAAGAGGCTTTCATAATGCGTGGAAGCTATCATATCCTAGCAAATCAGTTGAAGATTGGCTGGCATGTTGACTTTTTTGACCGTCTCAAACAGTTACTTAATACATAGGAGGCGATATAGTTGTGAATAGCTGGAATAAGCGTACACGCGAAGTCGCTCACCTACTTAACCCTGCTTTTTGCGGAAGAATGCTATATTCAGCAATAAATGCCTATAGCATCAAGACGAAAAGAGCTTTCCCGTTTCCATTAGTCTACTTAGTTCTCCCGTTAGTGTTGCATAAGGAAACAAGAGCGAATATAAACAGCCGAACGCAATTACACCTATGGGTTCAACAGCATCCTCAGTTATTGATAGATTTTCCGCAACGAACAACTGAACTAATTCCAATTACAAACGAGGCTGTTGAGCTACTCCTTCAAACAGGAAAACTTGTTCTAACTCCAAATGCAGAATTGGAGGTATCGCCGACTTCGCGCAGTTTGAGTAAAACCAAATATGTTGATTCTGAAATAGCAGAGTGCCTTTTGAAGTGTGAACATATTGCCAGATGGTTTGCAACCGCTGGAAAAGTTGAAAACATATATATAGAGTTGGGGGTGAGACCATGATGCAAATACGAGAACTTGTGCTCTATGGATACAATGGAAAAGTGCGGCATCTGCCCTTCGCGTTGGGTAAAGTAAACATTATTACCGGACGATCAAAGTCTGGAAAGTCTGCAATAGGAGATATTATTGACTATTGCATGGGTGGGGACTCCTGCAATATTGCAGATGGAATAGTTCGCGATAATGTAGCATGGTACGGCTTGCTTCTTCAGTTCGATAATGAGCGGATTTTTGTAGCGCGCAAAAATCCTGACAAAGGTCAACAGACAACTTCCACTTCCTATATCGAAATTGGTGAAGAAATTGAGGTTCCAGAATCGTGTGATTTTATCTCTAATACAAATTCGTCTGGGATTGAAAAAACATTAACCCAACGAATTGGGATTTCAGAGAACCTGAACACGCCGCCAGAAGGGCAAAGCAGATTGCCGCTTGCCGCAAATATTCGCCATGCCTTGTATTATTGTTTTCAGGGTCAAGACGAAATTGCCGCAAAGAATTTTTTGTTTCACCGTCAATCCGATGACTTTGTGACGCAAGCAATTAAGGATACCATCCCATACTTCTTAGGTGCAATCAATGAAGAAGCACTGGCATTAGAAAATGAGCGAGCTGTGCTCAAACGCAGGTTAACTATCGAACGTCGCCGACTTGAGGAAAATCGCCACTTAATGGGCGGCGGTTTTGAGCGGGCGGTAAAGTTGATTGGAGAGGCCAGACAGGTTGGGCTAATCGATTCATCAACACAAGTCGATTATCAAAATTATCAAGAGGTTTTTTCGCTACTTCAGGATACTTTGAACTGGTCTCCCCAAATGGTGAGTTCCGGAAGTGGAATGGATCGATTAACTTTTTTACAAAGTAAACTTCAAGAAGCTCGAAATGAATACGATGAAATCGGAGTAAGCCTCGACAATGCTCGTAAATTTGTTGGAGAAGCTTCTGGGTATTCAAGTGAAGCTCAACATCAGAAAGTGCGTCTTGAATCTATAGGCCTTTTTGAACATATTGATTTTGATCCAGGGAAATGCCCTCTCTGCTCAGGAACACTTGAAAATCCTCTACCTAGCGTAGAAATGATACGTACCTCTATTGTTAATCTGGACAAGTCAATTGCAAATGTTACCCGTGAACAGCCGAAATTACGGGCGTTCATTTCAACCTTAGAGCAGGAACGGCAAAAAAAGCAAGAGGAAATCAGGGCACTAGAAGCAGAGATTGATGGAATCTACCAACAGGAGGACGAAAGAGCACGGCTGAGAGATATAAACGCCAGAAAAGGTAAAGTCGTTGGCCGAATAAGTCTCTGGGTCGAAAGCGTACAGAATGATACGGAATCTGAACAGCAGGAACAAGTTATCCGAGAAATAGAAAAACGCGTACAAGAGATTGACTCGATTCTTGATACAGACTCTGTGGATGAACGCAAACAATCCGCACTTTCTAGAATACAGGAAGATATGACAAAATGGGCAAAGGAATTGCAACTTGAGCACTGCGATAATCCTTACAGACTTGATTTGAATAAGGTTACCGTTATTGTAGATAAACCTGAACGTCCCGTTCCTCTTAAGCAGTTGGGAAGCGGGTCTAACTGGGTAGGGGTTCACCTTATTGCCTATTTTGCATTGCAGCACTATTTTATCGGTGCAAAGCGTCCGGTCCCAAGATTCATGTTCCTCGATCAGCCCTCTCAGGTCTACTTTCCATCTGAGTTTGACGAGAAGAAAACCGATTGGAATGAAGTCAACAAAATATATCAGTTTGTTATTGACCGGACAACTGAACTTCAAGGACAGTTGCAGGTCATCATTGTGGATCATGCAGACCTGAAAAAGGATTCTTTCAGGGAGTTTATTCGTGAAAATTGGTGGCCAGACGATAAAAATCTAGTACCGATTGATTGGTATAAGTCAGAGTAAAAACAGAAATCCCAGACTATCAGAATCTATTGATAGCTTGGGATTTCTGCTTTTGCAGAGATTTATTTTTTGTCGTGTGCTTGACATACGGGTGGCGCAGACCGTGGAGGGTGATCTTGGGCATGCCGTGGGGGTCAGGTAGAATAAGTTTCGCGGTCAGGTAGAATAAGTTTCGCAAAAAGACAAAGAGACATGGTTTGCAGATGTCTGGTAGAATGAAGTTGCGACACCACCATTCGAAAGGAGACAGCAAACCATGTCCGAAAAGATTGTACAGCTA